>CAYNYM010000490.1:0-2005 GCA_964401325.1 uncultured Desulfobacteraceae bacterium
CGGCCAAAATGCCCATTGGGACCTCCACGAACAGTGGCCGATCGATCCTGTCCGTTACTTCGCCCAGGTCAATCCCTTCTTCCCTGAAGATCCGCCAGATCATGGGCCGGCAGGTCTTTGAACCGCACGCGCCCATGCCTGCCCGGGTTATGGCCTTCAGTTGATTCATATCCCTGACTCCGTCCCTGATGGCCTTCCTTATCTCTCCCGCGCTTACCCTCTCGCAACGGCAGATAATGGCCTCATCCGGGAGCGGTTCTTTCTCGTAGATTTCTGAGGGTTCGATCTGTTCATCCTGGACCCAGATACCCGCGGCCTCTTTGGCAACATCCCTGTCCAGTTTGAGCTGGACGAGAAGGGTTCCGGGATATTTCTTGGGCTTCGAGACCACCTTTTCCACAGGATAATAGCCAAGGATGGCTCCGTCCTCATCCGTGACAGGCACTTTCTCTCCCACCTCTACGCGCTCCCGCCAAATCTCATAGGGCAGAGTCACCGTCGGATGCTCATTGTCTTTTCGGTAGTCCACAAGGGTGACGGCCAGGCCCGGACACACGGCAACGCAGTTCATGCACCCCTTGCACTTTGCATCATCCACCATGTAGGGGAGGCCGGTAATCTCGTCCCGCTCGGTCCTGATGGCCCCTTCAGGGCAAACCGAGGTGCAGGGATTGCACGGAACTTCCTCATAGCAATGAAAGACAGGCATCACGCCTTCTTCTTTTCCCGGCTTTTCTCTTGGTACGATCGGGCCCGGCTTGGCCTTCAATACAGTCGCCTTTTCGTCCCACTCCCTTGGAATTGCCCCCTTGTAGAGACCGAGAGATTTGGCGATCTTGAGCCCCTCGATTTTTCCCGTGAACATGGCGGCCGAAGCCTCGGCGATTTCCTGGGCATCCCCGGCGGAATACACGTCCATTCCCCACTCCTTGGCCTTGTAATAGAACTCGTTTACCTCCGCAAGACCTACGGCAATGAGTACGGTATCCACTTCGAAGGTTTTGTGCGTGCCCGGGACCACCTTCCAATCCTTGTCCAGTTCTGCCACGGTCACGGCCTTCACCCTGTCTTCTCCCGACGCCGAAACCACCGTGTGGCTCGTGTAGAGGGGAATGCCCAACCTCTTGAGCTTGTCCGCATGGACCTTGTATCCGCCCACCTGAGGAAGGGCCTCGACCAGGGCCGCCACCCGGATACCGGCCTGAATGGCATGATATCCTGCAATAAGCCCCACATTGCCACCTCCGACAATCAGCACCCTTTCAGAGGACCTGACAAGATCGCGATTGACAAGGGTCTGGAAGGCCCCCGCACCATAGACCCCCGGAAGGGTGTTGCCCGGAAAGGATAGCATCTTTTCCCTGGCACCGGTGGCCACAAGCAGTTTAAGGGGTTTAATTTTCCTGTATGTTTTCCCCCTGACGACCCCGACGATGCCGTCAGAAAAAACGCCTGCCGCCGTGGTGTTCAGCCAGCACTCCACGCAGTCGAGTTCCCTGATTTTTCTCGCAAGGATTCGGGCAATCTCGAATCCCCTGGTCCCTGCGTATGAATCCTCAACGGATCCAAAGAACTTGTGGGTTTGGAGCACAAGCTTTCCGCCCAAGTTCGACTTGTCATCAATTAACAGGGTATCGACTCCGAGCCTCCCAAGTTCAACGGCCGCCGACAGACCGGCCGGCCCACCGCCTATAATGAGGACCTCCACCTCTCTGACGGGGATCTCCCGCATGACCGGCAAATCGTCGTCCTCGGGCAGCCTCGGGAGTCCCTCCACACTCTCAATGGACATCCCTTCCCTCAGAGGTGTCATGCAGCCCTTGACCGGAAGTCCGTCGGCAATGACAAGGCATTGGGAGCACTGCCCGTTGGCGCAGTACATGCCCTGGGGGCTCCCATCCTTGTAATGATGTCCGAATATATGTATATCGTTCGCAATAAGCCGACCCGGCGAAAAACGCATCGATGGCCTCTACCTCCAGGGCCGTGCCGGGCAGGCGCGACA
>CAYNYM010000490.1:2015-3229 GCA_964401325.1 uncultured Desulfobacteraceae bacterium
GTGGTGATGCCCGAATATATGAATATCGTTTGCAATAAGGGCGGAGGTTATCATCTCATTTTCATAACCCGTCAAAGGATCCCCGTTCCAGGTAAAGGAGACTTCCTTTCTGTCGGGGATTTCAAGAATAGGGTGTTTTGCAATCCTTTTTGTTTCCATATCGACCATACCTTTTTCAAATGAGTGTTGTGGGATTCCTGCTTGCCCTGAATCTTTCCGGGAAAATAAACGACGAGCTACCCCAAGGGACGCCGAAGGTCAATCCGTTTCCTCACAGCCCGCCCTTTCCTCCATGATTCGGTTGAACTTATACACGTGACTTTGGGCCAGCACATAAGCCTTGCTCGCCTCCCCCTGCTCGACCGCCTTCACGATTTCATAGAGATCCTGATAGTTTTGTCTTATGAGATCTTCATCACGCGGCAGGAACTTGTCAAAATAACGATGGATGTTATCGTAGATGATTCGGAGGACCGATTCATAGATGGGATTACCGGCGATGCGCGCCAGTTTCATATGAAGCTCATTGTCCAGCCTGATAATGGCATCCCAGTCTGAGGTCTTGTCTGAAAGATGGCTTTTGGCCTCCTTGACAAGCTCTTTGAGTACCTTGACATCTTCGGGCGTGGCCCTTTCGACGGCAAGGCCGGCGACAATACCCTCCACACCCTCACGAAACTCTGCAAGATGTCTGAGAGAGACTCTTTGATACCGAATCAGGAGATCCAGACTCCGGCTGACCTCCTGGATTGAGAGCCTCTTGACGACGGCCCCGCCGCTCACCCCCAGTTTGATCTCGATCAAGCCCTTTTGCTCTAAGACACGAAGCGCTTCGCGCAACGTCCCCCGGCTGATCTTGAACATCTCCCGCAGCTCTCTTTCAGGAGGAAGCGTGTCCCCTGTCTTAAGGTCACCACTCAGGATGGCCTCCTGAATTTGATCCACCACATCCTGAAAGATCCTGCTTTGCTTCGCCCTTTGAAACATGCTCTCCTCAATTCGCTTGGAATGGTTTAACCATTACATAAGCTTTATACTCCTGTAAAGATTTTTTTGGCCCCCATGCCCATCCCCACTCGACACCCCCGCATCGCAACATCACCCAATTTCCCGATCCAGCGCCTGATTTGTATGTCATACCGGGATGCTGGGTCCGGGCAATTGCGGGGTATCTGTATTGAGGATGGGTGACCGTCATTCGAACATCGCTGAAA
>CAYNYM010000491.1:0-3229 GCA_964401325.1 uncultured Desulfobacteraceae bacterium
CGAACATGGTTCCGGCCATGCCCTTTGTGGAGGTAAAGGCGCTCTCCATGACAAGAGCTCGCACTTCTCTTTGGAGGGCGATTTCAAGGGCGACCGCGGCTCCGAGGGACCGGCCGAAGGCGATGATATCGCCCGGGGGTATGCCCAAGCTTTGGACCAGATGATCATAGGCGGCGAGGCCGTCGCTGTAGATCCCGGCCTCTGAGGGCCTGCCCGGACTTCTCCCATACCCCCGGTAGTCGAAGATAAAGACCTGAAGGCCTCTGTCCACGAGCAACCGAATGTTTTCCAGACGGTGTGAGATATTGCCTGCGTTCCCGTGACAGAAGAGAAGGACCGGACCTTTTTCGGGTGCCGGAAAAAACCACCCGTGCAACCCCTTGCCGTCCCCACCCTCAAAGGAGACGTCCCTAAAGTTGAGCCGATAGTCTTCGGGGGCATGGTCATGGGAACGGTCGGGGAAAAAAACAAAGAAGTTCTCTATGCGGGGGTAGAAGGCATAAAAGGCTATGCCCGTTAGGACGAGAATAAGCAAGAGCACCGGCCCCTTGATTTGCATTTCTATCGACCCTTCACGTCCAAAGGATATGGCTTTCCGGAACAATAACGATGCGGCAGCTTTGCCGGCATGGTGCCTTAGTCCTGTAATCGTTTGATGATGATATCTCCTTGCTCAGACCCGATGTGCCGGGCAATCACCGGACATTTGACCTTTAACAAAAAAAACAGAGGTCCCCTTTCGCCGGAGAGCGTCTCATAGTTTCCCTGTCCTTTGCTGATAATGAGGTCGGCCTGCGAAAACCGCTCAAGAAAGGCCCTGGAACACCTGTTCAAAATAGTCCCCGGGGCATCACATCCTGAAGACAGGATCGAGGCCACCTCTTCGAGTCCGCTTTCCTTCGCGTCTTCCAGCGTCGCATCGTTAATGATCGGCACATCCCTGACAAAATAGGTCACGGGTTTTTCCAGTGTTTCAATGAGGATCCTGTCAAAAACGGTCTCCCCGGCGTTGTCTGCGATATACAGGATATCCTCGGCACGTTCGAGTGTTTCTCGAAAGGCATGGTACTGGTCGACAGCCAAAGGTCTTTCAAGGGCTTCCCGGATTTCCCTCTCCAGATGAAATTCCGGGTTGGCCCCAAAATCGATGACATTCCCGGCAATAGCAATTCTGACCGCTGTTTCCAGAGGATCCTGGGATTCCCTCACCATGTTCCGCAAAAAGGAGATCATCCCCAGGGCCCTCTTGATGGCCCTTTCTTTCATGGGTTTGAAGGGATCCTTAACGCCTGTGACCTCCCTGACGATCCCGTAAACCCTTATCGCAGTTTCAGGAGGTGTATGACTCATGGGAATGTCGGACACAAGCATCCCCACCTCGTCCAGTATGGTCTTTATCTTGTCTTCATCTCCGGTCACGGCGCGTGCTGCAAAAAGCGCTTGCCTGAAAAAACATGGGATACAGTCCAGATAGGTCTTCATGATATTGCCGGCCTCTCCTCGAATCAAATGTTTCGCCCGATGTCCCCATAGGGGCGCCGAGCGTTGGGGAAAGACAAATTCATAAAACAATCTCCCTTGATTATCAAGCGATTCCTGTTTTTTGAACGCCCTTCCGCCGTATCCTAAACGTAGCGCAGCCATAATCCAGTGGATAGAAAATTTGGCCCGAAGGACCAGGCTTTCCGTGTTAAAATAAAAGTAACTGTTCAGGTTGTTTAGGCTGTAGGCTACAGGCTATTAGTTTCCGAACCCTTCGCTTATTTCTTCTTTGGGGAATTCCCTGGTTGCTCGATATGTGATCACGCATGTTCCCTTCCTGCGGTACCTCACAGCCTAAATGCCTACAGCCTATCTAACTGAGTAGTTACAAATTTTTCATTGACAGAGACAGCCATGAATAATATTATACAATAAGTTTTGCCTATGAATGATATTATTCACGATTACCTCGCCATTGATTTCCGTTGATTAAATCAGAGGACTGAAGTTTTCCGCGACCTTGGGTCAAAGTGACCCTCCGGTGCCGAACTCAATAACCTTAGAACCTGATACCCACCCCTTTTTCCGGGGGTGGGGGATTTTGGTATATTTTTTTGGACATGAAAAACCAGGGTATCCTGCAAATCATAAAATCCCAAAGGAGTCGGTTCTCCCCCCAGCAGGCCAAGACTGCAAGCTACCTTATGGGCAACTACGAGAAGGTGGCCTTCCTGACCGCCACCCAACTGGCCAAGGAAATCGGCGTGAGCCAACCGACGGTGATCCGCTTTGCCCAGTCCCTGGGTTTCCCCAAGTACTACCTGTTTCAGGAAGCCTTTCAGGAACTTCTCAAGGCGGAACTCACCTCTGCGGACCGTTTCAACCTCAGTCTCGTGGGGGCCTCGTCCGCTTCCGAGGGCAGCTCAAACATCATTCTTCGTGAGATCAGGACACTGACCGCCTTTGCCCGCGATTTCCCCCAGGAGGCCTTTGAGAAAGCCGTATCCATGATCGCCAAGAGCGACGTCACCTACGTTCTCGGCACCCGGGGTTCGGCCTCGCTGGCCCGGTATCTCAGTTATTTCCTCAAC
This sequence comes from uncultured Desulfobacteraceae bacterium, assembly GCA_964401325.1. Lineage (GTDB taxonomy): Bacteria > Desulfobacterota > DSM-4660 > Desulfatiglandales > HGW-15 > CAYNYM01. The sequence continues at coordinate 2,574 of CAYNYM010000491.1, forward strand.
AAGGTAAAAAGAAACGTCGTGGCCGTTACAGGCGGCTCGACCTACGAATACGACAAACTGCTTCACATGAAACCCGAAGACCTTGTGGTGGCCATCTCCTTTCCCCGCTACCCGAGGGAGACCGTGGAACTGGTCCAATTCTGCAGGGAACGGAAGGGAACCGTCATAGGGATCATGGACAAGACAGATGCTCCCCTTCATGCCCTCTCGCAGCTTGCCCTGATCATCCCCGTAACTTTCAGCACCATCTTCGACTCCTATTGCTCTGCCTTTTGCCTCTTCAACATGATGGTGACGGCGGTGGGAAGGGCCAACAAGGAAGAATCCGCCGCACTGACTCGTGAATTCGAGACCATTGCCAGGGACTTGAAAATTTTCACGCAGGAAAAGAGAACAAAGCATGCATAATTCAATGAGCACGTCTGAAACCCTCAAAAACGCCTTTGACCCGCAACAGATGTCCGACCTCATCGACACCTTTGCGCAGATCGGAAGGGACGAATCCGGCGGTGTCACGCGACTTGCCTTCAGCAAGGAAGACCGCAGGGCCCGGGAAAAGTTCCTACGTCTCCTTGAAACGGAAATCGAGGCGGACATCTGGATGGACACCCTGGGCAATATCTTTGCACGAAGAGAGGGCAGACACCCCGAGCGAC
>CAYNYM010000492.1:0-3229 GCA_964401325.1 uncultured Desulfobacteraceae bacterium
CCTTCTCAATTATGACCCCAAAAAGGCCGTGACCCCCATCAGTCCCATCAAGAAGACGGTTTCCGATATCATTTATCTCGGAAACAAGGGGCTCAACCTGGTCAGGCTGAATCAATACGGTTGTCCCGTGCCGCCGGGATTCATCGTCACCACGGAGATCTTCCGATACCGTGAGATAATCGATCACTATGCCCCCACGGTCGAGAATCTCAAGGCCCAGATCTCACGAGAGATCTCAAAGCTGGAAAAGGTTTCCGGCAAGACCTTTGGTGATCCCCGAAATCCCCTGCTCCTGTCCGTCCGAAGCGGTGCGCCCATTTCCCAGCCCGGCATGATGGACACCTTTCTTGACGTGGGAATCAACGAGGATGTGGTACAGGGCATGATCGCCAGGACTGAGGAGGTCTGGTTTTCCTGGGACTGCTACAGACGATTCCTGCAGTTCTACGGCATGGCCTATGGGTTGGACCGGAACGATTTCGACGATGTGATGTCGGCCTCCAAGAAACAATGGGGCGTGCCGCACAAGCGGGGTTTCACGGGCGAGCAGATGAGAACGCTCACACTGCGATACAGGGACCTTATCCTGGACAGCGGGATCCGGATCGAGACATCACCCTTTGCGCAGCTCTATGCGGTCATCTTCAAGGTCTTTGATTCGTGGGACTCTTCAAAGGCCCGGACCTACCGGCGCATTATGAGCATCTCGGACGACTGGGGAACGGCGGTGACCGTCCAGCAGATGGTTTTTGGGAATTTGTCCAAACACTCCGGCTCCGGGGTACTATTCACCCATAGCCCGAGGTTGTCGGAAGGTGCGGTCAGGCTTTGGGGGGATTTTTCCCTGGGAAATCAGGGTGAGGATGTGGTATCCGGTCTGGTGAAAACCCTTCCGATCTCGAAAAGACAGGCTGAGATGGAAAACAGGGAAGGGGATCTCACCTTGGAGACCCATTTCCCTGAAACGTATCATACGATTAGAGAATTGGCCAAGGATTTGATCTACAATAAAAAATGGGGCCCTCAGGAAATGGAATTCACCTTTGAATCACCCTTGAAAAAGGACCTCTTTTTCTTACAGACCAGGGATATGGCCATACGGGAGAGTAAAAAGGTCCTCTCTTTCGCCCCGTCGCCCGACAGCGAGCACAGGCTCATGTGTCACGGCATCGGTGTGAGTGGCGGGGCCATGACGGGCAGGCTCGTCTACAACCTGGATGAAATCCGTCAATGGCGGAAAAAGGAGCCCGGCACCTCCCTGATCCTTGTAAGAAGCGACACCGTTCCCGATGACATCACTGAAATCTACGAGAGCGACGGCCTCCTCACGGGACGCGGGGGGTCCACGTCACACGCGGCCGTGGTGGCGCACAGACTGGGCAAAACCTGCGTGGTGGGTTGTGAGAATCTCACCTGCATGGAGAAGGAAAGCAGTTGTTCCTTTAACCACGTCTTTTTGAAATCGGGAGATTGGATCAGCATCAATGGTCGAGAAGGATCCATCTATTCGGGAATCATGAAGATCAAAGAGACGGAAAGGCATTAGCGTAGCACCCTGAAACGCCCCTGACACAGGCCTTGTTGCCCTTACGTGTTTTCACCCTTGAGAAAAGAGGGGGCACGAGGCGGGTTGGGCGGGGGATGAATGAAAACTAATCCAACACGTCAGATCAAGGAGAGAAAGGCAGAGAAATGAACATCGGTATAAATGGCTTGGGCAGAATCGGTAAGTTGACGCTGTGGCACCACATCGGTCGGAAGTACTTTGATGAAATCGTGGTGAATATTGGAAGAGAAGCGGGCACTTCACTTCATGATGTGGCACATTATATCGAGCGGGACTCCACCTATGGATTGCTTCAGGCATATCTTTACGGTCACAGGGGCCAAAGGGTTATCACCGAGGTGGATGAAAAGAGTGGTACAATGATGGTCGACGGGGTCAAGGTGCATGTCTTACGCAGCTTTCGAAACCCCGAAGAAATTGAATGGGAAAGGCACAATGTAAGGCTGGTTGTGGATACGACCGGGCAGTTTCTCGACCCCACATTGCCCCACGATCACCCAAAGGGCTCCGTGCGGGGGCATTTTGAGTCAGGGGCACGGAAAGTCGTCGTCTCAGCACCCTTTAAGATCAAGGACAAGGGAAAGGCCATGCCGGAAGATGTCGTAACCACGGTCATGGGCGTCAATGATCATGACTATGATCCCCGACGTCACGACGTGATTTCGAATGCTTCCTGTACGACCACCTGTCTGGCACATATGATGAAACCCCTGATCGATCATTTCGGTTCAAGGAGAATCCTTACGGCCTCCATGGCGACCATCCATGCGGTCACCGGTTCCCAGGAGGTCCTGGATCGGCTGGGAAAGGCCGGTGCGACGGACCTGCGCAAGAACAGGAGTGTCTTGAACAATATCATCCTGACCTCGACGGGGGCCGCGAATACCCTGGGGTTGGTCATCCCGGAGATGAAACAGATCGGTTTCATGGCGGAGTCCGTGCGTATTCCTACGAGTACGGGTTCGCTGGTGATTCTCGTGCTCAATTTTCTGGAGGAAGTCGGATCCAATCAGATACGCCGGGATACGATTAACGGCATTTTTAAGGCCGCCTCGGAAAACGATCCCCATGGTTATCTCCAGTATTCGGAAGAGCAAAACGTTTCGGTGGACATTATCGGCCTCCCCAGGGCCGGCGCCATCATTGAGGGTCATGAGACCCATACCCGAACGGCGGAAGTCCCGCTCGATCTTGCAAAGGTGTGCAGGGTTCCGAATGGCGGAGAGCCAGCATCGAGCGAGGGCATCGTGAGCATTGCCATCACCCAGGCGGTGATTTACGGATGGTACGACAATGAAATGGGTGGCTATGTCAATATGCTGGGAGACCGAGTGGTGTCCGTGGCGGAAAATATGCAGTAAACTTGGAGGAATAGAACCCGTATGATTTTTATCGGTAAAATAGTGCTTGTTTCAATGTTCACCCTTGGGCTTCAACTCATCTTTGCGGAAGGGGCCTGGGCATGGGGTCCGGCCGTTCATACCGTGATAGCATCGCGGATGCTGGGGGAGTAGGGTCAACTTCTCCCTCCCATTGCCCAAGCCGTCCGGTCTTTTCCCTTGGAATATCTCTATGGAAGCCTTGCAGCCGATTTCTTTGTCGGTAAAGGCCAAAAACCAAAGGAAGGGCATTCCCACAATTGGGAGACGGGTTTCAGGTTTC
>CAYNYM010000493.1:0-537 GCA_964401325.1 uncultured Desulfobacteraceae bacterium
GCATGGACAAAGAGACCCAGAAGAAGATTTTTACCGGGTTTTTCAGCACCAAGGGATATAAGGGGACAGGTCTGGGACTCCCCGTGACCCAAAAGATCATCAAAGAACACGGAGGTGAGCTGACTTTTGAATCGGAACCCGGCAAAGGCTCCGCCTTTTCTTTGTCCCTGCCGTAACGTGAGCTTTGTGCCGTGCCGTGGTGATTACCGTCGTCTTCAGGCCCAGAGGATTTTTTTGATCCAAATCGGAGGGATCGGTTTGGGTATCTCGGTTCTGATTGCGTTTCGAAAGCTAAAATCAATATCCTCTTTCTCCATGCTTGGAGGGCTATGGCCGACGCAAAATTCGAAAAAATCTCACCATCCGACAAACCGCTCTATGGTCCTCGCAACCTCTTGCTTTGCGGGTTTGCCCCCGAGTCCCAACCCAAATTTGTGAAGGTCCTGGAATTTGCCGGTATGCGTGCGATGCCCAGGACATGGGTGACCCATCATCAGGCCGACAGCCTGATCTCAGATCTTCTCACCCTTCCCAACG
>CAYNYM010000493.1:651-3226 GCA_964401325.1 uncultured Desulfobacteraceae bacterium
ACTTCCGAAACCTGGACCCTTCGGGATCTGCTCGCGGAGCTTGCGGCCGAGCGGGAGGCCCTCGACAGGAGAAAGCGCTGAGCCTCTTTCCCCCACGCAATCGCCTCTGCAAAATGGTATGCGTGGAGATTTTTGAAAAATGAAAGGCCTTGGCATAATAACTTCCTCTCAAGGCCGAGCGCCTGACAGGAAGTTCGACGAAACCTCAGATCACGACACCTTTCTTACAAAAGGAGTGCGGGAATGAAAAGAACAATCGTACAGACGGATCAGGCGCCGGCGGCCATCGGCCCTTACTCTCAAGCGGTAAAGGCGGCTTCCATGGTGTTTGCATCGGGGCAGATACCATTGAACCCTTCAACCGGTGAGATGATCGATGGAGACATCCGGGATCAGACGCGTCAATGTCTGAAAAACCTTCAGGCCGTCCTCGAGGCCGCGGGTTCCGGTCTGGACAAGGTCGTGAAGACCACTGTTTTTATAGTCCGAATGGGGGATTTTCCTCTGGTCAATGAGGCCTACGGCGAATTTTTTCATCATGATCCCCCCGCGCGGGCCTGCGTGGAGGTATCTGCACTGCCCAAGGGAGCCGGGGTTGAAGTGGAAGCCATTGCCCTTGGCTGACCCCCTGATTGTAAAGAAAACAAAAAAGGCACAAGGTGGATAAAGGATGATCCTCCATGGTGCCTTCAGCATCTTGACAAAAGCAGTGCTGGGAAGCCGGCCGATCCCTACTTCTCGATAACCATTGTGCCGGCCATTTTATCGCCCAATCTGATCCCTTTCTCATCAGAGAAGAGCTTGACAATTTCCATGATAGCCAGGACAAAGACGGCGATTGCAATCAAAATATCGAGGGCCCACCCGATAAACGGGATATAAGCGAGAAACAACATGATGGGGCCCAGCGCAAACATCCAGTTTCTTTTTGCAGAAGCGGCATAATCGACCTTGGCGGATGGATTCGCAGTATTTACAACAGACAGATTCAGTAATTTTTTCCCGATACTTTTATATTCGAGGGCCTCAATAGGCAGGGCATCGCGCAGGAGCATGTAAAGCGCGCCGATAATCCCCCCGATAAGGGGAATAAAACCCACGACCATCGCAACGACAGAGTCGATGATAAACGCGATGATACGTTTGACCGGATCGGCTTTCGCCAATGCGGCGGGATTGATTTCCGGCGCGTTCCTGCCGGGATTCACCTCGCTTGCCCAAACATTTTCTTCTGCACTCATATGCTATTCCCCCTATGGGTTAATACCTTTATCAATTCATATAAAACCAACAATAATGGGAAAATATTTTGCTTTTTTATGAAAACATACAGAATTCATACGTGTTGGTCAAGGGCCAACGAAATATAGGGGAACAAAAGGCAACCTCCCTGCAGGCCCCCTGAATTCAACATCCTACCCGGCTTGGATAAACCCGCAGGAAGTTTCTCCTGACGTAACTACTCAGCTAGATAGGCTGTAGGCATTTAGGCCGTGAGGTACCGCAGAAAGGGAATATGCGTGATCACATATCGAGCAACCAGGGAATTCCCCAAAGAAAAAATGTATTGTGGAAGCCGAGAAGGTTTTGGGCGCCCTGCTTCGATCAATGCGCGGATAGCGAAGGGTTCGGAAACTAATAGCCTTTAGCTTACAGCCTAAACAACCTGAACAGTTACCTCTTGGCTTCCTTTAACCGATGGGATTATCAGATCTCGCTGCAAGTGGGTCCAAAATCAAGCGGCACATTTCAGGACTTTCCCACGTCACGATAAAAGAACCGGATCAAAGACCTCCTCGACCGGAAAGAGGACCCGAAACCGCCTTCTTTTGATTCGAAGGGAAGGCCTGCAAGGGACAACATATTATTCGCATTGAGCAAAACGCTCGTCTGGATGTCAAAAACCAATGACAGAGGCCTTTAAAACCAACACAAAAGTCATCTTTGCCTTGACCCTCGTTCATTTTACGGGTGACTTCTACAGTTCCTTTCTCACCCCCCTCCTGCCCGTGCTGGTGGACAATTTCTCCCTGAGCCTGACCCAGGTGGGCCTTCTCACCGGCATCAACCGCCTCATGGCCTTTATCGTGCAGCCCTCTGTCGGGTATCTGGCCGATCACTACCGAAGCCGGGGCTTTATCCTGGGTGGGCCCCTTCTCGCGATCCTGTTTATTCCCTTGATCGGCGTGGCCCCGGGATTCTGGGCACTCCTCCTTTTCGTTTCAGTGGGGTCCATTGGATCTTCGATGTTTCATCCCGTGTGCGCGGGTATGGTCTCCACCTATGCCGGGCGCCACTTCGGTTTTTCCATGTCCCTTTTCAACATGGGCGGCACCCTTTCCTTCGCCCTAGGCCCCCTCTTCATCGCCGCCTTTGTCCGCTCCTTCGGCCTGCAAGCCACGCCCTGGACCATGGTCCTCGGTCTGATCATCATGGTGGTTCTCTGGCGAATCGTCCCCATGCCCGTTGGAGAGGGCCTGGGGAATTTGGGTTTTATCGGGTCCCTCAAAGAGGCCCTTGGACAGGCCTGGAAACCGATCCTTCTGATCTGGTCGATCATGGTTCTGCGATCCTA
>CAYNYM010000494.1:0-3209 GCA_964401325.1 uncultured Desulfobacteraceae bacterium
GCGGACTCTCCCGACAGCATCACGCAGTCCGTGCCGTCCAGAATCGCATTGGCCACATCTGTCGCCTCTGCCCGGGTCGGTCGGGTGTTCTTTGACATCGATTCCAGCATCTGAGTTGCCGTAATCACCGGTTTGCCCAGGAGATTGGCCTGTTGCATCATGTATTTTTGGGCGATGGCTATGCCTTCTATGGGTATTTCCACGCCCAGATCCCCACGCGCAATCATAATGCCGTCGGCTGAATTAAGGATCTCTTCCAGGTTATCGCGGGCGCGTGAGCGCTCTATCTTTGCGATAATAAAAGGGGAATGCCCTAAGGCCTTAGCCGCATCGCGGACCGCATCGATGTCCGCACCCCTTTCCACAAAGGATTGACTGACCGCATCAAGGCCCTGTCCCATTGCAAATTTGAGGCATTCACGATCACGCTCAGTGAACGCGCTGACACCCAAATCGATACCAGGCAGGTTGACCCCCTTTTTTGACCGCAGCTCGCCACCAACGATGACCTTGCAGCAGATATCCTTTCCCTGTACGCGAACGACCTTAAGCTCAATGTATCCGTCGTTGATATACAGGGTATCTCCCGGTGTGACTTTTTCCGGCAACGATGTGAAGGATATCGAAACGCGGTGACTGTCAACCGGGGTCTCTTCAGCGCTCAATATAAAGTCGTCGCCGGCCTTCAGTTGGATCGGCTCCTTGGCAAGCCGCCCAATGCGCATCTTGGGGCCTGGAAGGTCAGCCATGACGGCCAAACGACGCCCTGTGCTCTTGGATGCCTTGCGCAGTCTTGCGATGATTCTCTCATGGCTATCGAAGTCCCCATGGGAAAAGTTGATACGCGCAACGTTCATGCCGGCCAGGAGCATCTGCTCCATGACTACCCGGGACTCGGAGGCCGGGCCGATAGTGCAGATGATCTTGGTCTTATTCGCCGGGAGTATCATTGGCTTTTCCCTGATCTAAATTCGCTTGTTCGGTCCACTTGCCCATCTCTTCCTTCACTTCTTGTGCGGCCTCTCGCATGGATTTCATGCAATTAACCCAGTGTACCACGTCCGGCCATATCGGGGGACTCTCAAAGTGTGACTGGAAATTTGAGGGCTCGGTCTGAACGCTTCAGTGGCCTAATCAGAGACGGGCCGTTTTATTTGGATCATCCTACTGCGCCCTCGTATCCGATCCTGTCTTCGCCGGGGCTACGGCGGATCAATCCGGCTTCGACCTTTGAAATGGAGAGTCGAAGATCACGTATTCGTGGTAAGATTTGGTGTTGCCTGATTGTTGAAATTCCTGTGTATAAGAATTGAATAAATGAAAGGTTTGTTGAAAATGTACCTATCCGGTTTTAGTTATTAAATATGGAGTGCCTTGTCAATGGGGTGGATGCCCTATTTGTTTCAGGGATTCACCTTAGGCATTCATGAACATAATCCTGATTCGAACCACAGGTGGCAATTCTTGCAGAAGGACTTGAATGTAAGTATTTTATGGTTAAGAAAAGAAAAAAGCTTGAAGGTTAAGTCCGTGTCATCTTAAAACGCCTTCCGGGTGTGTTTGAACCTTGCAAGGCGGGAAGGGGCAGGAAATGAAAAAGCCAGTGGTAGTTATGGGTGTGTTTCTGTTTTTTCTCTCACAGGGTATTTTTGCCGGTGCCGGTGACCCTACCGAGGCCGTTTCAAGGGGCTATGTAACACCCAAATGGTTGAAGTCCCATGCGGATGACTCGGGACTCATCATTGTGGATGTGAGTTTTGAAAAGGAACACTACGAAAAAGAACACATTCCGGGGGCCGTTTTCGTCGATTGGAGGCATGATTTGGCGGATCCGAATGATAAGAAATACTATCGCATTGTCCCGAAAGACGGTTTTGAAGGGGCCATGAGTCGAATCGGGGCCACGACGGAGACCATGCTGGTCTTTTATGATAACCGCCAGAACAGGATGGCAATTCGTGCCCTTTGGGTGGCGGCCTATTACGCGCACCAAAAAACGGCCATTCTGGAGGGGGGGATACTGGCTTGGGTAGCCGCAGGGAATGAAACGACCACAGAGATACCTGAAGTCAACCCGACGATCTATCGTGCAAAAGACGTTCATCCGGAAATGAATGTGGAAAAGTCCTATGTGGAACAGAATCTGCGAAATCCGGAGATCCTTTTTGTCGATTCACGGCCTTGGAAAATGTATACCGGTCAGGCCCCCGGCAGGCTTATCCACACCGGTGAAAAGGTGGCCCGAAGAGGGCATCTGCCGGGAGCTGTCAATCTCCCTTGGAAAGACCATATTGACGCAAGCAGCAGGTTTCTGGATCACGGGTCTCTGAAAAAGATCTATGATGAAAAGGGTGTGGAAAGCAACATCCTTGTCATCTTCTATTGCAACGAAGGGCTTCATGCGGTTTTCAACTGGTTTGCGGCCACGAAATTGCTTGGGTTCGAGAAAGTCAAGGTCTACGAGGGGTCAATGGGGGAATGGGCGGATGATCCCCTGTTACCGATGGTTTCGGGTATCGGTTTCTGATACCCTGAAAGGCCGCTCAATCTGTTGCCTTTGGGTTTCCGTGAATGTCGAAGCCTTCATTTTCAAGGGCCTCGACGATCTCTGAGGCATTGGTTTTTTGTGGATCAAAGGTCACAATCACTTCGCTCAATTGGGAATCTATCCTGTGCTTCAAAACGCCGTCGATCTTTTTTAGGATCGATCTGATCTCAGGGGCCGCGTTTATCGCGGAACAGGACAGGATCGTGACCCTGACCTTTTTTTCACCCGCCGCCAGGGCCGAGGACGACAAAACCAGGGATGCAATGAGGCAAAGCATCAATGAGCTGAAAAAAATACTCTTGTGGGTCATGCCGATAACCTCCCCCCTCAGGAATCCGATCTAAATCTGTGTGTGAATTCCGTGAATTTATTCCTTTTGTGAAAGCAATCCAGTGCAGGCATACTGACTCCTGAAACATTTTTTTCCGTTCCCATCCATAAATATAGGCTATAAAGAGTCCAAAGTCTATGGTTGTGCCGGTCCGGCTGACAAACGAAAGATTCAAGGGGCAACGGGCCCGGCCCAAGTAAACGTTTTGCTCTTCTTGTTCGGGGTGGGGCTTATTTTGGGGGCGATTGAAAGATATCGGCGCATCCAGCATGCAAGAAAAGGAAACAAATTCGGTAACTACTCAGCTAGATAGGCTGTAGGCATTTAGGC
>CAYNYM010000495.1:0-3209 GCA_964401325.1 uncultured Desulfobacteraceae bacterium
AAATGAGAGCGGCCGATCCGGCCGTGTAGAGACTCAGCCAGATCGACCGCAGAACATCCTTGTCTTGGATGGTTTCTTCGAGCGCGGAAAAAGAGGGAGAGATCATCATCTCGACCAAGGGGATCAGGATGAAGGCCAGAATGACGGCACCGCATGCGATGGTGAACCAGAAAAACGGCTCCCTTTTTTTCATTGAAACGCTCTCGTTCAGTTCTTTACTTCAACCAACCCCTTGATCTCCCCGGGCAGCTTGTTCAGCATCTCCGCGGCGGGTACGCGGCAGGGGACAAAGGGGGGCTGGCCCATATCCTTGAGGATTTTGAGGCCGCCCTCAGGATCGAGCATATATTTGAGGAAGGCAAGTGCGGCTTCTTTGTTGGGGGCGTCTTTGATAAGGGTCACCCCGTATGTGCAAGATTTGCCCTTGATGTCCATGAAGGTTCCGGGTTTCTTTCCGGTGACCTTGACGACCGCTTGCTTGTATAAATCATCGAACTTGTAATTGCCGAGGTTGATTTCGTCGGGAAGTACCACGTATTTCAGACCGTGCTGAACGGCGACCGAGAGATATTCCCAGGCATAGTCCATGTTGCCTGTCTGGAGCAGGGAAATCAATTCCACGGATTTGGGCCGAACGTTCGCCTTGGGTCGGTTGGCAATGAGCTTGTCATAGAGCCCGGGCATGTTGTAATGCTTTTCGGCCAATTGCAGCACCATGAGGGAGCGGTACCCGCAGGGATCCAGATTGGGGTCGGAATGGCCCCAGACCACACCCTTTCGCTGGAGGATCTCATACCAGTTTTTCGCGTTCACGTCACCTGCAAACTTGCTCTTGTCCGTATAGCACAATACGAGCTGATTGATGGCAAAGCGCACGTTCCACTCGGCATAGTCGGGAATGAGCAGTTTGTCGATCACCTTGTAATCGGCCGAGGCCATGATGTCGCAGGGTTTCTTCAGGTCCGAAACCTTGCGGGCGGCCTTCTGGCTTCCGCTCGCCTCCCGGAGCAGGTCCACTTTGGGATACTTGCTCTCAAAGGCCTTTTCCATGGCCTTAAAGGGAACGGAAAGGCTTCCGGCGTGGAACATAACCAGCTCTCCCTTGGGTTCCGCAAATAAAGCGGCTGGACTGCAAAGTAATGCGAGTGAAAAGACGAAGATTAGAAAGGATGTGATTAGGACTTTGGGCTTCATGATTTTTCCCCTCCATTTAATTCGGTTTTTTGGATAAGATGCCTTTATAAATTAGAAAAGGGCCCGACGGCCCTCTCCGCTATGATGGGCTGAAAAATATTCTACCTTAACAGTAGGATATATGGATCAAAAATGATATAACATTCTGTGTTATTAAAACAAGCCCGGTCGATTGTCAATAAAAGATTTCCGGTCAAATTTGAAAGAAACGCAAGGGGCAGGGGACTGAATAGACATGAAAGTGTGTTTCATGCTGAGGAAAATATCTGGATGGCAGCGGGCGTTTTTCAATCGATAAGTTGATCAAAAGGCGTTTTATGTGTTCCATCCCCTGTTTCAATCTGTTAGATTCGGTCCGCAGATTTCATGGGCTATTTGTAAACCCTGAAATATGAACAGCGATGCCGGAATTCGGCGGGATGGTCTCTTCATGAAAACAAGGAATGTTTCCTGGCGCTGGTTTGTCTTCGCAATCGCCACTTCCAATTTTTTCCTTTCACAGTTCTACAGGGCATCCAATGCCGTGATGGCGCCGCAGCTCATCCGGGATCTTTCTCTCACGACCGAGGATTTGGGCCTGTTATCCGCTTGTTTTTTTTATGCCTTTGCCCTGACCCAGATCCCCATCAGCCTGTTCCTGGACCGCATCGGGCCGAGGAGGTTGATGACTGGGCTGTCGGTCCTCGGGATCAGCGGGGCGGTGATTTTTTCTTATGCAGATTCCTTGAGCATGGGGCTGATCGGTCGGGTTCTCCTGGGCGTGGGCATGGCCTGTAACCTGATGGGCACCTTCAAACTGCTTACGACATGGTTCGGCCCCACGAGTTTTGCCACCCTTTCGGGTGTGGCCTTTTCCATCGGCACGGCGGGGAATATGTTCGCCACAACACCCTTGGTCCTTCTGGTGGAATGGTTCGGGTGGCGCGGGGGTTACCGTTTGATCGCAGGCATCAATCTGCTGATAGTTATTCTCTTTTTCCTCGTGGTTCGGGACCGGCCCGAAGGATATTCGTCACAGGCATCAACCACCGCTGTCTCGAACGGTTCCAAACGATTCCTCAGCGATCTCTCCCTGCTTTTGAGACAGCGGGAGTACTGGATTATTTCATTCGCGACCTTTGTCAGTTACGGCGTTTTTTCGGCCTTCCAGAATCTGTGGGCGGGCCCCTTTCTCATGGAGGTGATGGATTTTTCGGCCATGCGCACGGGGAATGTGATCTTTCTTATGAACCTCGGGATGCTCCTCGGGGGCCCGATCATGGGTGCCTTATCGGACAAGGTGTTTGGGGGGGGAAAGTGGGTCATCTTTTATGGACATGTCGTGCTTGCCCTGATCGTCCTGGGCTTTGCGTGGCTGTCCCCGGAGAGCGGTCTGATCCTGGTTGCCTCCCTGTTTCTGGGATTTGGTCTTTTCAGGGCGACAGGCCTCCTGATGTACCCCCATATCAAGGATCTCATGCCCATCGGGATGGCCGGTACGGCCATGACAGGGATCAATTTTTTCACCATGACCGGATCCGCCGCCTTCTTACATGGTTTGGGAAGCCTCATGCAGGCTTTTTATCCGCAGGCCTCACGCGGCCCCGAGGCCTTCCATGCGGCCTTTATCCTTTGCGGGGCATCTCTGTGCGGGGTGGTGGTTTTCTATGCCTTGACCCGGGATAAGTGAGGGTGCATTTCCGAATTACGAATTTATCAAGGTCGGGAAAGATTCTATGCGGCAGAGGCCTCCACGCCATGATGGTGCCTCTGCTTCAGCCATTGCGTGCCGAGCATGGCCAGAAAAACGAGAAGTCCGATTATGCTCAACCAGTAGATGGGCCAGAACATGGCCAGGGCCGCGGCACCCATCAGAACGGTTTCCAGGTGATTTAGGCGCCTCAGAAGGAATTGCTCCATCGAGGAGGTAAACGCGATCAGGCCGATGGCCGTGAGGACCATGGTGAGAAGGACGAGGTGGGCGGGACCGTTTCCCAGAAGGGGACGATAGGCCATCACAATGGGGATGATATAGA
>CAYNYM010000496.1:0-3208 GCA_964401325.1 uncultured Desulfobacteraceae bacterium
GCGGGACCGGAATACACCCTGCCTCTTCTCTACGACGGGACCTATTATTCCACCGAATTGCCCCCCACCCTCTTTGAAGGGCGGAATCGGTATTATTTGGTCTTTGAAACGGAAGCGGATCCCAAGCCTGTCCTTCAGGCCCTGGAGAATATTTCCAAGCTGAGTTCAAGGCAGCAGCTCCCGATCCTCATCGCCCGGTCTCTTCCGGGCATAGGCATCGAGCATCTTGCAACACCGCCCCGGGAACTCCCCCGAAGGGCCCGTGCCATCTATTGCCAAATCGACCATCATCACGATCAATGGGATCAGGTGCAAAAGGACCGTAACATCGCACTTTACTGGGATGCGGCGCCAGAGGATCTCAAGGTTGAATTGATGGTCGTAGGGAGAACGTAAGGATGCGATTGATCGACTGTTTCATGGAATTATTGGCCTATGTGACCTACTTCTTAAAATCCGTGCAGGCCCGGCAACCTTCCTTCGATCAGGTAAAGGCGGATATCGATCGTCTCGTGACGCGTTGTGACACACGGGCCGGTGGGGGCAACCTGTCCCGGGAAGATTACGACCTCGCTCGTTTTGCCATTTTCGCCTGGATCGATGAAGGCATGTTGAATTCCGAATGGAATGAAAGAGAGCAATGGCAGAGGCAGCAATTACAGCGCATCCATTTTCAAACCACGGATGCGGGAGAATTGTTTTATGAGCGATTGAACGGCCTCGGCCCCCATCAGAGGGACGTTCGCGAGGTGTTCTACCTTTGCCTGGCCATGGGATTCACCGGACGGTATATTCACGAGGGAGATGATTTCCTGTTAGAGCAACTCAAGACCTCCAATTTAAAAGTGCTCATGGGAAGCTCGGTGGGACTCCCTTCCCTTGAAAAAGGAGAGCTCTTCCCTGACTCCTATCCTCAAGCATCAGATTCCGCCGCCCCGAAGCGTTCCCGGTGGAACCTCTCCTCGATGATGTTGCTGGGCATCGGTCTTCCGGTGGTCCTTTTCGGGATTCTGTTTTTTATTTATCGCTTTGTATTGAGCAACATTACTGAAAACCTCCTGAGTACGGTGGCATAAATGAAGCAGTTTCTTCTAAAAGCCCTTAAGGTTGCCGTTCTTGTCTTTTTGATCGTTTTCCTTGTCGCCCTTGTTTTCTCCCTTGTCTTCTACCTGCAGTGGAAGTGGTGGGTAGGGGTCTTTATCCTGATCGGACTCTTGGGCATAGGAATTGGGGTCTATGTTTTAAAAAGAATCATGCTCCGTGGACGCGAGAAGCGATTTGTGCAGGAGGTCATAGAACAGGACGAAGCCTCCCAAAAGAACCTCACGGCTCATGATAAAGAAGATCTGCAGGAGCTTCAGGCAAGATGGAAGGAGGCCGTCACGGCCCTCAGGAAATCCCATCTCAAGAAACAGGGAAACCCCCTATACGTCCTGCCCTGGTATATTGTGCTGGGAGAAAGTGGATCGGGAAAAACGACGGCGATCCAAAGTGCGCGGCTGTCGTCACCATTCATGGAGGTAACCCGAACGTCCGGGATCTCAGGGACCCGAAATTGCGATTGGTGGTTCTTTGAAAAAGCCGTCATTATCGATACGGCAGGCAGATACGCCATCCGCGTCGATGAAGGGCGAGATAAGGAGGAATGGCAGAAGTTCCTCAGTCTGCTGGCCAAATTCAGGAAGAAGGAACCCCTGAACGGCCTTGTGATCACGGTGCCTGCCGACAAGATGGCCTCCGGCCGCCCCGAGGAACTGGAAGAAGAAGGCAAAAGCATACGGCAGCGCATAGATGAATTGATGCGGGCGCTTGGTGTAAAGTTTCCCGTTTACGTCCTGGTAACAAAGTGTGATCTGATCCAAGGAATGACCCGGTTCTGCGATGCCCTTTCAGAAGAAACGCAAGCCCAGGCCATGGGGATGATCAATGGCGACCTCACAACCGATGCAGAGGGCTTTACGAAACGTGCCATTCAGTCCATCAGCGAACGGCTCCGAGATCTCAGGCTGCTCCTTTTTCACAAATCCCGCTCCAGGGGCATTGATCCCGGCCTTCTCCTTTTTCCTGAGGAATTTGAAAGGATAAAACCGGGCCTCGACGTCTTCATGAAGGCCGCTTTTCAGGAGAGTTCCTATCAGGAGACACCCATTCTCAGGGGTCTTTTCTTCAGCAGCGGAAAGCAGGAGGGGAGCCCCTATTCCCATTTCCTGAAAGACCTCGGGTTGATCGATGAAGGGGAAATGCTGCCCGGAACGAGCAAAGGACTCTTCCTGCACGACTTTTTTTCACGCATCATGCCCTCTGATCGGAGCCTTTTCACCCCGACACGACGCACCCTGGAATGGAGCAGATTGACCCAGAATCTGGGATTTGCAGCCTGGTTCGCCGTCGCCATCGCCCTCTGCGGCCTATTGAGCTTTTCCTTTGCCGAGAACCTTAAGGTTCTCAGGGACGCGTCTCAGGAACTTTCCGAGCCTGTGGTGTTGCAAGAGGACTTGGTGGCGGACGTCGTCAATATGGAACGATTTCTGAATGCCATCTTGGTCCTTGAGAAACGCAATAAAGACTGGTGGATTCCAAAATTCGGGTTGACGGCGAGTGAGGACGTCGAAAATGATCTCAAGGCCAAGTACTGCGAACGATTCAAAAAGGGATTTCTCGTCAAATTCGACGAGCATCTATCCAATACGATGACGGGTTTTTCGGCCACCACGCCCGACAGGCCCATGGGAGAACACGTGGCCCATCTGGTCAGGCGGATCAACCTGTTACGTGCCAGGCTGGAAGGTGAGGACCTCGGCAGGCTCGTATCCATGCCACAGCCTTCCTATGCCGAAGGCCTGCAACCCAAGGGGACAAGGGTTATCCCTGAGATCGATACGAAGCTCTCGGGACTTTACCTGTATCACGTGGTCTTCACGGGTGACACCCAGATGCTGAACGAAGAGCTAAACTTCCTGCAGACCTGGCTGAAACACGTTTTGACCTTGAAAGACGCCAATCTGAATTGGCTTGTATCCTGGATCAACGCAGCCCCCGGTCTCTTACCCGTGACACTGCAGGATTTCTGGGGAGGAAGCCTCGATGCGGTTCACGAGGTGAGGGTGGATCCTGCCCTTACCCAAAAGGGTAAGGCGGCTGTGGATGCCTCTTTGGAGGAGATCGAAAGGGCGCTTTTCGATCCTTTGATCATAGCGGGCCGAAAAGC
>CAYNYM010000497.1:0-3201 GCA_964401325.1 uncultured Desulfobacteraceae bacterium
GCAAGCCGCCTAATCGTTTAATATTCGCTTTTAGTACAACATATTTCATTGGGAAGAACTGGAATTCAATTTCAGACCCTTCAATAATAATTTTATCTCTTTTTTTGTAATCGGCCCCTGTTCCCACCAAAATATAAATAAAGGAATTTCCTGTCTCTTCTGCGACTTTTTCGAAATAAAGCAATGCCGAGTAGGTCAGTGCATTAACCCCCATATTACCGGAATAGGGGCTTGCCCATAAAAAACAGATTTGTTTTATAGCCATAGTTATCTATTACCTCAACATTCGCCTAATTTATGTATTCCAATTTTTCGCGAAAACAACTGGAAGAGGCCTGTCAATATGGACGCATCGACAGCCTCCAACCCCCCTATTCCCTGTTCTGGCGTCACGTGGAGAGTGACGCCCTGCCCTTTTGTCGCGAAAAGGACATCACCATTCTTTCATACTCTTCCCTGTCCCAGGGTATCCTGACCGGGAAATTCAAGCCGGGGCACAAATTCGCCAAGGGGGACCACCGGGCAAGGAATCGTCTGTTCCAGAAGGATCACTTCGAACGGGCCCAAGAGGCCCTCTCCAAGCTCCGTCCCATCGCGGAACGCCATGGCGTTACCCTCGGGCAACTGGCCCTTGCCTGGGTCATTGTCCAGCCCGAAACGGCGGCCATTGTCGGGGCGCGAAACGCCGAGCAGGCCGTTCAAAACGCCGGGGCATCGGATGTGCAACTGTCCCTGGAAGATCTTGCGGAGATGGAGACCATCAGCAGAATCGTCACGGATCATCTGGACGAAAATCCGGTCCTCTGGGCCTTTTGATGTATAACGGTAGCGTAGGGAGGGGGGCGGAGAAAAGAGCTGCGGTTACAGGAATGGGGGCAAGATTGCGGAGGGGACGGCATTTGAAGAGAGATTGAAATGACTTATCCATAGCTCAATGCATGTCAAAAAGGCAGCCGGTCATGATTTTGAAAATTTTTTGGCCAGGTCGCTGTCTATGGCATAGATGCAGACTTCCTTGGCCCCCTTCTTGGTATAGAGATACTTATTGCAGAGATTGTTGATTAAGAAGGTGACATCGTTCCTTATTCTCTTGTCGTAACTCTTGAAATCTTCCTCATCATAATCCTTAATGGCACGGCGGAAATTCTCGTTTTCCAGAAAAGGATCCAGCACCTTTTCTTTCAGGTTATGGATATACCTTTCGTACAAGGACTGATAAAGCTTTGTTTCCTCAATCGACTTTTTCTCGATCATTATTTCCTGTGTCACGGTTTTGGATATATACGCTTTCTGAGTCTCCTTCCGAAAATTCGCCCGCGGCCCCTTTCCCGCCGGGACCCCCAGCAACCTATTCTCGATGCTCCTGAAAAAATCTTCCGTGATCTCCACACGTTCATCCGTATATTGGCAGGTTCCCACAGACCCAATCTCAAAATTGAGGGCAAAAAGATAGTTCTTTATGTCCCGGGAGATCTGTTCTTCGTTGTAATAGTAGAGCGATTCCTTGACCTGCTGCAAAACCATGTAGTCATACAGGTCAAGGAGTGATACGAGAAAGCCTTCGGGTATGCGCTGACTGAGGTCTTTTCGAACTCTGGTGAAAAAATTGACCAGGGTCGATATGTTGATAAGCTTGTCCTCCTTGGCGTAGGTGGAATAGAACTCGTTGAATATTTGTATGGAATCCCGTCCTGAGAAACCTTGCTGGCCCTCTGTCTCCGATTCTGCAATGATTTCGCGCCGCATCTTTGCCGTGAATCCCTTTCTATCCTCTTCTGTGAGCCAGGCGGGGATCTCTCCCATGTAGAAACTCATTTTGAGCAGTTGGAGGTTCTTGTCGCAATAGAGACGGTATTTGTTCGGATCACCGATCCACTTCGACAAGGCCTCCGACTTGATATTGAGGCGCGATGATATGATCACCCTGGCAAAATCAAGAAGGACTCCCGGAAGGAAACTTTCGTCGATCTGTTTGCCGAAAATGCTGTGATAGATCTCGACTTCCGTCTTGAGATCAAGGACATAGGGGAGATTAATATATCGTATGCGGTCGGAAAAAGAACGCATGGCTTGAAAGTCCTTCTTGTCTTCCGGGTTCATGACGGCAATAAAGAGGGAATTCACGGTCTCCTCGATGTCCTCAACCTTGTGGACTCCTTCACTGATGATGTTATGAAGTTCTCCCAAGCGCTCCGTGTTGTGAGATTTGATATCCATGAGGGCATAAACGCCGTTGTTGGTCTTTGCAAATTTCGAAAAGAGATATTTAACCTGATTGTTATCCGAGAGAAGGTCATTCAGTCTTCTCTGGAGCATGACGTTGCCCATTGCGCCCTGTCGCATGGGCCTGTCGCCCGGATTAAAAACCGTTATCCCCTGTCCGAGTCTCCTGTTGAACAGGTAGGGTCGGGCATAGAGCATCTTGCAAACCTCAATGGAACTCCCCAATTTTTTAACAAGGGCCTCATAGATAGAGGTGCAGATGGTGCAGGCGTCTTCTCTGAAGATCCATTCGTATTCTTTTTCCGTGAAAAGTCTTGTCTTGAATTCGCCCTCCTTTAACAGCTCGTCAAGGAAGATGCGGCGAAGCCGTTTCGGGACCACAAGGAGGGGATGATCATGGGAGGGGCAGGGAATTTCCAAGGTGTCTTCCGTCACGCAGGGCGCTCCCTGGTCTTCAAAGAATTCATCAAGCCCCCCGTTGGAACGGCCGCAACCATGCCCCCCTGAAAATTCCCCCTGTTCGCGGGGGTAGTGATTCAGGAGGTCCGACAATTTTTCCAAAAGGGGCATAGGCGCTATATCCTTGCAGGTACCCAAAATCTTCCGATTCAATCTCCAGATCGCCTCGTAACGCATGCCCTCCTCTGTGTTGGCATATTCCTCAAATCGCATGAGAAGATTATTCAAAAAGGTGCTCTTTCCGCATCCCGGGGGACCGTCAAAGATGTAAATCTTGTTCTGCTGGGCCCCGTGCCTCAGGGATTCGATATGGTTGATCAATCGGTTGGCAAAGAGTCTGTCTGCAAAGAAGGGATGATCCGAACCGTCCACGAAAAGGCTGGTACAATCATAATAGACAAAACCGATAGATTCGGGATCATCCGGGTATTCGTCGACGCCCTCGCCCGCATAGGCCTTGATCATGTCATGAAAGGCCTGGAAGACATTGCGGATGACCCTGTCGGGATTGGATATCAG
>CAYNYM010000498.1:0-2376 GCA_964401325.1 uncultured Desulfobacteraceae bacterium
GACCCCCTTCCCGTCCACCTCGATCAAAAGAAGGGCTGCGGCTGTTTCGGGCAGGTCCGAGTCCAGGGGGCTCTCCACGGCCCGAAGGCACAGACGGTCCATGAATTCAAGGGTCGAAGGGATGATATGGGCTTTGAAAAGGGCCGGAACGGTCTCCGCCGCCTGCGCCATGGAGGGGAAAAGGGCGGTCAACGTTCGACGGGTCTCGGGGAGCGGCAGGAGCCTTAGAATGGCCCGGGTAATGATGCCCAGGGTTCCCTCGGAACCGACAAACAGGGTGGTCAAATCGTACCCCACCACATCCTTGCGGCATTTGGAGCCGGTATGGATCACCTCACCCGTGGGCAGCACCACCTCCAGACCCATGACATAGTTGCGAGTAACGCCGTATTTGACGGCGCGCATGCCCCCGGCGTTTTCCGCAATATTTCCGCCGATGGTAGAAAAGGCCATGCTGGCCGGATCCGGCGGGTAGAACAGACCGTATTTTTCAACGGCGCCCTGCAGATCCCCGGTCACCACTCCGGGTTCGACCACAACCAGGAGATTGTCGGTGTCGATCTCGATGATGCGATTGAAATGGCTCATGATGAGGACCAGCCCCTTGGCCGGGGCCACGGCCCCGCCGGTCAGGCCGGTTCCGGCCCCCCGCGGCACCAGGGGTATGGTGTAGCGATCGGCAATCTTCACGATTTCCGAGATATCGGCCCTGGATTTGGGAAACAGGATCGCCTCCGGGATAACCTTGGCACCGGAGGCGTCGAAGGCGTAAGTCACGCGGTCTTCGATGCCTGTCAGGTAGTTGCGGGATCCGAGCAGTCCGGACAGGGCCTTGTGAGCGGCAGGGTTCATGTTTGTGCCTCCTGGAGAAGCGGCAGGACAGTGGCTCCATGGGTGAGCACGCCGACTTTTTTTTCATCATGATGCTTCAGGGCTTCGGTAAGGGCCGCTTCAACCGAATTGTAGTAGGCCATGCCCATCCGTTCAGCGTCCTGTCCCGTAAGGCCCGAGGATACCAGCGCGATGTGGATCCGCTGTTTCATTCGGCACACCGCCACTGCCTCGGCTGCGGCCACGAGGTCTCGGACCGTCCCGCGATCCAACAGATTCAAGAGTCGTTTCAGGTCGCACCCCATATACTCGGCAAACAGGGGATGGGGACCGGTTCCTTCCGGACAGGCGGCTACCAGGATCAGCGTGCCGCCCTCGGCGGTCATCATGGCCCCGCTTGCAAGGGCCTTGGTGGCCTGCCACAGGTCCACCTCACAGGGATGGCCGCTTGCGATCACCACCGGGTATTGCCGCTCCACCGGCACCCCGTAGACCTCCCTGGCATATTGGACACCGACGCGATGGGCCAGGCGGGCCTCCCCCGCCACACACCGATACAGCGCGTTTTCATGGGTGAGGACCGTATTCAAGATGAAGTCCAAACCGATACACTCCGAAACAAAGGCCTCCAGATCGAGGCGAAGGGGGGACTCCACCACCCCAAGCTGAGTCGAGGCGATATGGGCTATCTGGGCGTGAAAGGCAGAAACGGTTTCGGGAGCGCACACACCGGGAAGGATAATCTTGCTTCCCCCGCCGTAGCCCACATCCAGGTGGGGGACGATCATGCCCAGGCCGATACGGATATCGGCCTGGGCAACGGTTCGATTGACACGGGCCGGAATGCCCCGGAGGGAGGTGCCGAGGGAGACCATATGGGTGTCGTTCCGGGCCGGCACGTTGACGATTTGAAAGGCCCGGGCAACATGGGGACCGACCTTTACCAGGATCTCTTGTTCCGTCATGGGCCGATGGGTTCCGAGGGCGATGACAATGGCGATATCCGTTGCCGCGATTCCCGCCGAGGTCAACCGATCCAGCACCGGGGGCAGCATCAGTCTCGTCGGGGTCTTGCGGGTAATGTCGTCTATGACGACCGCCACCTTCTGGCCGGAGTGCAGGAGCCCGGAAAGGGGCGGCGTGCCGATGGGTCGCGCCAGGGACTTTTTGATCGCGGTTACGGGATTGGAGGCGGGTGTTACCGAGCGGGGGGAGACGATCTCACCCAGGCAATCCTCGGCGATATTGACCGACACCGTGCCCCCCCCGAATGGAATCTCGACCGTCGACAAAATTACCTCGCACCCTGTGCATGTTTACTCAAGGATCGCTCCCCTGCCGGCTGAAGCGACCATCCTGGCGTACCTTGCCAGATAACCCTTTTGGACTTTGGGTTCCGGTGCCTGCCAGGTTTCCAGCCTCTGCCGGATGGCTTTTTCCGGAAGATCCAGGGTCAGGGTTCGTTGGGGAATATCGATCATGATCCTGTCCCCTTCGGCTACCCGGGCGATGGGACCCCCCTCGGCCGCCTCGGGCGAAATATGT
>CAYNYM010000498.1:2386-3169 GCA_964401325.1 uncultured Desulfobacteraceae bacterium
CCGTGATCAGTGCGACGCTTCGCCCCAGCCCGGCGCCCATGATGGCGGAAGTCGCGATGAGCATTTCCCGCATGCCGGGCCCCCCTTTGGGACCTTCATAGCGGATGACCACCACGTCACCTTTCTTGATACGCCCTTTTAAGACGGCCTCGGTCGCCCCCTCCTCGCTCTCGAAAATCCGAGCAGGTCCGCTGTGGACCAGCATTTCTTCGGCCACGGCGCCGGTTTTGACCACCGCGCCCTCCGGGGCCAGGTTTCCCTTCATAATCGCCAATCCCCCGGTCCTGTCATAGGGATCATCAACCGGACGAATCACCTCACGATCCGTGACCTTCGCCGCGGCAACATTTTCCCTAAGGGTCTTTCCGGTCACCGTCATCACTCCCAGATTCAGCAGGTCTTTTCGGCTCAGCTCATTGACAAGGGCCTGAAGTCCTCCGGCATGGTATAAATCCTGAATATAGTGGCGACCGGCGGGTCTAAAATGGCAAATTCTCGGGGTCTTGCGGCCGATTTCGTCAAAGGTTTCAAGGTCCAGCGGCACACCGGCCTCATGGGCGATAGCCATCAGGTGCAAAACCGTGTTGCTCGATCCGCCGATGGCCATGTCGACGGAAACGGCATTCCGGAATGCCTCTTTGGTAAGGATATCAGATGGTTTGATATCGTTGCGCAGAAGAGCCATGATTTGTTCCCCGGACTGCCGCGCCAGGGCTTTGCGGTGGGCCAGATAGGAGGGTATCGTGCTGTTCCAGGGAAGACTCATGCCCAGGATTTCGGACA
>CAYNYM010000499.1:0-3167 GCA_964401325.1 uncultured Desulfobacteraceae bacterium
CGGAAAATTGCCGCCCAGGATTTGCCGGCAGGACCGACAATGCCCGCAACCTTCTTCTTTCACGGGTTCAAGGCAGTTCACAGCCTGCGTGAGAGCCATGGCTGTGGCGGTTTTACCCACGCCGTGAATTCCCACAAAAAGATAGGCGTGAGGCATCCTTTCCCTGGCCATGGCCTGTTTCAAAAATTGAATGGCCCTTTCCTGGCCTATGATCTCGGAGAACGGCACGAAACGGTTTTGTTTTGTCACGCTGGAATCCTTATTTAGGAAGCATCAATTCAACATGCCGGAAGATCTCTTCTTCCATCTCGTCTACGGATGATCCGGCATCGATCACGATGAACCTTTCCCTATCCATGCGGGCCAGTTCGAGGTAGGCCTTCCGGACCGCCCTGTGAAACGCCGTCTTTTCCCTTTCAAACCTGTCTTGCCCTTTGTCAAGGGCCGTCCGGTTCCGCGCTATGGCGCGCGCCAGGCCGGTCTCCACGGGGCAGTCCAGGAGGAAGGTCCTGTCCGGTTTGATGCCTCCGGTCACTTTGTCGTTCAGGGAATCGATGAGTTGCCCATCCTGCCCCCGGGCCCCGCCCTGATAAGCCACCGTGGCATCAAAAAAACGATCGCACAGGACCCATTTTCCCAGTTCAAGGGCGGGCCGGACGATCTCTTCGATATGCTGAGCCCTGTCGGCCTCATAGAGCATGAGTTCAGCCAGGGGAGCAAGCCCTTTGTTGCCGGAATCCAGAAGTATCCGTCTAATATGTCGTCCGACTTCAGTGCCGCCCGGTTCCAGGGTCACGACATGGGGAATCCTGTAACGGGTCAGAGCCTTCGAAAGGCGTTCAATCTGTGTCGTTTTGCCGCATCCCTCTATGCCCTCGAACGTGATAAACAATGCTTCCTCCTGCAACCGTTGTGACCCGAGCGGGTTGACCCCAATCTTGCAACTTTGGGGAAACGATGTCATTGGCTTGCTCGTTTTTCCCGTATTCGGGTTCATCGAGCGTACGATATCCTCCCAAGTGATGGCTGAGTATAGAGAAAAGGATCAGGATAATCAAGGCATCGCCCTTATCTAAAAAAAACCGTTCAGGGTACCGTTAAATACCTGTTTATTCTATTGACAAAATACCAAAAATGAATATTTAAATCAGTGACTTTGAGTATGATGCCATTTTTACCAAAATCGTAAAGGTTTCCAGCATGGATACATCGGGAAAATGGGAAGAAGGTTTTAAAACCTCGTTTCTTGGGAGCCTGACGACCAAAAAGAGGGAATTGGAAGACACCCTGGAACGGCTCAAAAAAAGCAATCAGGAATATGACGGGGCACTGCACGTCGGAGACTTCACGGATGAAGTCGACGGTGCCCAGCGTGAGATATCATCCCACCAAGTTTACAGCCTTTTAGAACGGAAAAACAAAGAACTCAGAAACATAGAGCGTCTGATCGAAAGGATCGCCGGCGAGGAAGACTTCGGTCTCTGCGAGGAGTGCGGAGAAAGGATCCCGAAAGAGCGACTATTGATCATCCCCGAAGCAACCCTCTGCGTTTCCTGCCAGAGAGAGCTGGAAAGAAAGGATCAGGCCACAAATTTTTCTTCCGCGGGTTTCAGCAGTAAAAAGAGCATGGGATGGGAAAGCCCGGAGGATTCCGATGATGATTCGGACGCCTATGACACGGAACCCCATTCGGAAGACTATCCTTTGCCGGGAACCCATGAACCGGAATCCGAAGGGGGACTCTAAGGTATTCGGCTCCGATTCAGGTGATATCCCCCACCTGACCCTTGACCGAAGGGAAAAGAGAGGTGTCGGTGTGGGGAATGAATTTTGCCGCACTGAAGAGGTTCATGAATTCCTGATTGACATTCAGCTCCACATAAGTAATCCCATCCCTTATCCGATCCATTTCATCCCTCGACTTCCTTGACAGTAGGGCCTTGGTTGCCCCGTCAAGACACGTATTGCCCAGTGACCGATATTTCTCCAGGGGGAGATCCGGGATCATGCCCAAGGTGATTGCCGACCTTGGGTCGATATAGGCTCCAAAGGTGCCTGCGATATAAAACCTTTGGATATCCTGAAAGGAGATGGGCACCATACGGGTGATGGTCCTTAGGATGGTATACATAGCCGCCTTCGACCGGACGAGGGAATCGATGTCCGGCTGACTCAGGGTAAGGTCCTTCCCGGTCCCCGATTCCTGAGAAAAGGCCACCACATAATAGCGTATCCCGTCGATTTCTTGGAGACGTTCCCCACACCTGTTGTCTACAAATTTACCCCTGAGATCGATTATCCCGGCAAGATATAGCTGGGCCGCCAGGTCAATCAATCCTGATCCGCAAATGCCGACGGGCCGGCCGCCCCCGATAGTCCTTATCGTAAGATCTCCTGAAACAGGATCGATTCTCACCCTGTCTATCGCACCCGGACCCGCCATCATCCCCATCTTTGCAACCCCACCCTCCAGAGCAGGGCCTGCTGCTCCTGCGCATCCCATGATCCACTCGCGGTTGCCAAGAACGACCTCGGCATTGGTTCCCACATCTACAAGCATGGAGATGCCTTCCTGCTGAGTCATTCCCGAAGCCAGAATGCCGGCAATGAGGTCGCCTCCAAAGTAGCTCCCCACATTGGGGAAGATTAGAACGGGAGCCCTGGGATGGATCGCGAGGCCGAGTTCTTCTGCCCTGAGAATATCCGGCTTGTTCACCACCGGGATATAGGGTTCGCGACAGATCCAATAGGGATTCAGTCCGAGAAAAAAATGGGTCATGGTCGTGTTCCCGGCCACGGACATGCCCACGATGGCGTCTGTTGTCATTCCCCGGCTTACGGACAATCGACCAATCGCCCGATTGATCTCTTCAATGAGGTTCTTCCTGAGGTTCTGAAGTCCTCCCTCTTCGGAGGCGAACTGAATGCGAGTCAAAATGTCCGGACCGATATCAATCTGCGGATTCAGGAAAGAAATCTCATCTAAAGTTGTTTTTTCCGCGAGGTCATGGAATTGCAGGACAACCGTCGACGTCCCCAGATCAAGGCTAAGGCCGTACAGGGGCCTGTTCTCTGAGGCCGGAAGGATGTCTATGAGGTGCCAGGTCTGTCCACGGCGCGCCAGGATGATGTGGCGGGATGGTCTCCGGACCGGACTCGCCGTTGGC
>CAYNYM010000500.1:0-3160 GCA_964401325.1 uncultured Desulfobacteraceae bacterium
TTTCCCTGAGGCTATTGACCGCAATCCGGGTCACCGATGTAATGGTTCCGGCGGTAACGGCAATGACATCGGCATCTTGTGTTTTATATTCTTCCACCACATCGTAGTTTCGGCCGAAGCCTTCGTTGAACTCTCTGCACACCTGCGGGTAGATATCCAGCGCCTTCAGGGTGTTGTTGTGCGTGGCATAGCGCCCTTCATAGTATAGGTCCGGAGACATCAATCCGCCGAACATGCGGGGATGATCCACGTCGAGCTGGAAAATCGGTTTGTAAGGGGGCAGAAAGGAATCCACTTCGTCAGGCTCCGGGACATCCACGATTTCAGAGGTGTGGCTCAGAAAAAAGGCGTCATAGGTCAGCATAACGGGAACCATGATTTGTTCGGCGAGTCTGTAGGCCATGATCACGCAGTCCAGCACCTCCTGGTTGGACTCACAGTAGAATTGAATCCAGCCCGTATCCCGCTGCGCCAGCGAATCGGTCTGATCCGCCCATATGTTCCAACCCGGGGCCACGGCCCGGTTGACATTGGCCAGGACAATGGGGAGTCCGGCTCCTGAGGCCCAGTGAAGGACCTCATGCATCAACAGGAGGCCCTGACTGCTTGTGGCCGTGAAGGAACGAACTCCTGCCGTCGAAGATCCCACTATCGCCGCCATGGCCGAATGCTCGCTCTCCACTTTGATGAAATTTGCATCCAATCGGCCGCTTGCGCAGATCTCGGAAAGTTCCTCCACAATGGTGGTCTGCGGCGTGATGGGATAGGCGGAGATAACCTTGACCCTGGAAAGCCTCACGCCCTGGGAGACGGCGTGATTTCCCTTGATGACCTGTTTCAATGAGCCCTCCTTCGTATAGGCTTTCACAAATACGGTAACGAGTACGGTGTGACGGGTGGTGAAAATATGACCTATGCACCGTAATGATGAGAACTATCACTCCGGTAAAGGGGTTTCTTCCTCGAACATGCTGATGGCGCCGCGCGGGCACTCCGTAAAGCAGATGCCGCAGCCCTTGCAGTAATCATAGTCAAAGGCATAGCCAAAATCGTCAGGCCCCTTGCACAGGACGGACATATCAGGACAGAATATCAGGCAGTTGTCGCATTCGGTGCAGCGACCGCAATGCAGGCATCGTTCCGCTTCCCTTTGGGCCTTGTCCTCGTTGAAGGTTACGGTGTAGGCGTCAAATGATTTTTTCCTTGAACCCGCATTGAGGTTTTCCCTTTGCATCCTTGGAGCTTTTTGAAAATAGTCATAAACGATCTTTTGAGAATCTACAACCTTGCGGAGGTCTTGGGGTACAGGGTTGACGGGTTTCCAGCCCATATACCTGGAAAAGCTCACGGCCGAAGCGTTCCCGACGGCAATGCTTTGCATGACACCCGCAATATCCCGGCCTGTTGAGTCGCAGTCCATGGCGATGGCGGCTTTTTTGCCGGCGGCCACGGCATGAATGACCGTATGGGGGATATCGATGATATCGCCCCCCGCATAGATCTTGGCCCGACCGTTCACCTCAGGGAGGAGTTGAAGGGTCTCACCTAGGCGCAGCAACCCTTCTTCGGTCGGTATGGTGTCATTCAGGTAGCTGAAATCAGGCCTCTCACCGAGGGCGGTCAGGATGGTATCCGTCGGCAGATCGAAGAGGGCACCTTCCTTTTTCTCGGGACGCCGCCGTCCCGATTCGTCGGGCGGACCCAGAAGCATCTCGCAGCACACCAGTTTTGCAATGGTGCCGTCAGCGTTAGCGTCAATCCTTTCCGGAGCGGCCAGGAACCGGAAGTGAATTCCTTCTTCCCGTGCCTCACGAATCTCTTCGGGATGGGCGGGCATCTCGGCCTCGGAACGGCGGTATAGGATCGTGACATCGCAGTTCATACGGACCGCTGTCCTGGCGGCGTCTACAGCCGTATTGCCGCCTCCGATAACGACTGTCTTCGAGCCGAGATGAACCGGTTCCCCCTGGGCGACCTTTTTGAGAAATGAGAGGCCGCTAAGGACGCCCTTGCAATCAACCTTTCCTTTTACCTCCAGCTTCACGCTCTGATGAACTCCGGTGGCGAGAAAGACATAATCATAGGCCCTGCAAAGTTCGGATAGGGATTTGGGATCTATAATGGGCGTTTTCGGCCTCAAGACAATGCCCATGTTTTCGAGGCCCTCCATTTCCGCATCCACAATTTTCCGGGAAAGGCGATAGGCCGGAATACCCACCCGGAGTATTCCCCCCATTACCGGCAGGGCCTCAAAGACCGTGACATCAAACCCGAGAAGTCTGCCGAAATAGGCCGCGGACATACCGGCAGGACCGGAACCGACAACTGCCAGACGCCTTCCGTTGGTATCGGGCAGGTCGGGATGGGGAGTCGATAAAGGGACCTGATCCCCCAGAAATCTCTCCAAATCCCGAATGCCGACGGTTTCATCAAGCTGAAGCCGATTGCAGGCGGGCTCACAAAAGGTGAAACAGATCCGGCCGAGCAGAGCGGGGAAGGGCTGTTCCCGTTTCAGGTGCCAATAGGCCTGTTCGTATTCTCTCTTTTGCAGGAGTTTTATCCACCCTTCAATGTCATTGCCCGCCGGGCAGGCGTTCTGGCAGGGCGGTGTCTTGTCCTCATAAACGGGTTTCAGGTAGCGCCAGCTTCCCGTTCGGTTGTGCAGCATGGTCCCCAGAGAGGTATTCATGGCCGGGAATTCCCTCCAGGTCCTGTGCTCGAACTGCCGGGCCAATTCACTGCGTTTTATTATGGACATAATAGTCATCCCTCCTGCATCGCATTGCTCATTGGGCCCTTACGAGCTGGTCGCAGGCGGCTAGGGCCGCCTTCTTGTTCTCTTCTGTTTTCGTAGGGACATATTCTTCGATAGCTTTTTCGACGGCGTGAATGCTCAGAAGCCCTGTGGCCTTGGAAAATGCGCCGAGGATGGCGGTATTCACAATGGGGTTGGAAGGGGAGCCGAGACGAAACTCTACCGCGATTGATGCGGCGTCCACGACAAAGATACTAAAACGCGGTCCCAGGAGATTTGTGTAATAATCAGGATTCTTTTTCGTGTTGATCAGGACGCCGCCCTTCTCTTTTAGGCCATTGGTGACCCCTGTGCTCTCGATGAGGGTGGGGTCGAGGACGATAATGTGGTCCGGTTTGTAGATCT
>CAYNYM010000501.1:0-3151 GCA_964401325.1 uncultured Desulfobacteraceae bacterium
GAGTCCGCTAAACGGTTAAAGAGTTCAGATGATGAAAGGTCCGCCGACAAGACTGCTGTCCCCAGCAGGAATGAAAAAATTCGGGTGAGGATGGCCTGATCCACGCTCACTTCGTCGGAGCACGAGGCATGCTTTCCTTCGAATTGATGCATAAGGGCATTCAATATCCCGGACCTTTCATTGAGCGGCATTTCCGCAAGCTCTTTTTCAAGGAGTGCCTCTATCCTCTCCTCCCCTTGTGAGGGGTGGGAAGAATAGAGGTGGCGTATCCTGTCGGTCAACATTTCGATGTCTCTGGATGCAGTCATCTCTTTATGGCTCTTTATCGATTTTGTCCCGTCTGAATATCATGGTCTCTGGCAAGGCGTCGGGATCCTCTTCTTTTTCGACCGGCCCGGCATCGAGGCCGTTGTCCACCTTTTCCGCCGATGGGTCTTGCGTCGGCCCGTCAAGGACGCCTGCGCCCCCGGATCGGGTGCGCCGGGCATCGGCGGGTGAGGCCTTGACCTCTCCGGGAGAAAAAATAAGGGTTTGGGGGAGATCGAGTCCGGTCGCGTCCACGGCCTCATGGCCCTTTTCCCGGGCCTCACCACGAGCGGCATCGGATGCCACGATGATGGTCTTCGGAAGATCGTCTTCTTCGATCCGCCCGGCTTCGGGGGGTATGGGAACATCGGGGCGTTGCGAAGTCGACTGGCCCGCCTCTTTACCCTCTTCGGTGTTTTCGGAAGGTGATCCCTCTTTCTCGAATGCCTCCGGGGAGAGGATCACCGTCTCTTTGACGACCAAATCATCGGATGGATCCGAATCTTCAAGGGGGGTGTCGGCGGGCCGCTCTTTCGGCTCGGTAGTGATCTCCGGTGAGGCATGGCGCCATTTTTCGTGAATCCTGCCGAGAATCTTGTGAATGACCGCGTCCGTTTCTTCTCTGGGGGCCTCCTTGCTGGAATTGGGCATGAACAGGGCTTTTTTGGCGGCTGTTCTGAGTCGATCCAGTTTGTCCCAAAAGGCGTTTTCCGGCCATTTTGAGAGATCTCCTTTGCTGTTTTCGAGCAAAAAGAACCCCAAACTGACGGCCTCGGACCAGAGTGTCTTCCAGGCAGGATTGAAGACCGAACGATCCGGATCCCATAGAATATTCTCGGGAGCGAAAATACCTTCGGATTCATCAATCAGGGGACCGTGCGTGGGCGTGCCCCTTTCAGGAGATATCTCCTCAAGGGCTGCTGCCACCCCTTCGTAAAGCATGGGGACCCGGTGTCTGTTGTTGGCAAGGAGTACGTAAAACCAGATGGACCCCAGCAGATAAAGGCCATAGGCGGGGGGCAGTTTCGGTAAATGGGGGCCTTTGGTCCGATCCGAACCGACCCCCAAAGACCGTGGTCTGAAATTCCAGAAAAAGGGCAGCGTGGGATTCTGTTCCGCCACGCTGACCCAGAAGCGATCAATCGACAAGTCCAGATCAGGATATCTCAGTTTCCCGAGGTTTGGCAAGACAACCCGGGCCAGGTCAGTCAAGAGTGACAATTTCAGATAAAGGACCTCGAGAGAAAATCGGTCGTCTTTCTCGAAAAAGAACAGGGTCCTCCCGGAACAGGCCCTTTCAAATTGCCTCAGATACGTCAATCGGCCCACCTGTCCCTTGGCCTTCAACTCTTCCCTTTGCTCTTTGAAGGTCGCCCCCGAGAGCAGGGGCAAGAAGTCAAGCAAATGAAGAGACGGGGCCCTTAGGAGCAGCATGAAAAACGGATAAAAACCGACGGAGACGATTCTTGAAAGAGCGAGATCCCCGGGCCCATAGCATGCGTTGAAGTTGGGGCATTCAGGGCAGGGGTTGTTTGTTGCGTTTGCCTGGTTGGCCTGCAGCTGCCCGAATCCTTTGATGAGATCCCTCTGATCCTTTACATTTAATGGATCCGAGTGACCTTTCATGGGCACATAGAATGCCGAGTCCCCCAAGGTATCGTAGCAATGAGGGCAAAAGAGATACCGTTTGAGGGTGGTGGAATAGGGTTGAAGTCCAACCCGAATCAGCAGGTCGTCATCGGAACACAGGTCAAGCAAGGACCCGCATTTCGGGCATGAGGGGTGGAAGAACACCTGTCTCTTAAGGCAACAGAACAACGAACGCCAACGCCGCAGATTCTTGCTGTCGTCCATTTGATCATTTAAAACGATGATTGAATCGGGTGGTTCCAGTGCCCTCAGCAGGGAAAATGAATCCTGCCAAGATTGATCAATGTCATGGTTGCTGATCGGCCAAAGGGCATTGCCTGCGAATGGGTACACATCCTTTTGGAGGAGAAGGAACACCCTTTGGATGGTGCAATGGGCATCCGTATTGATTGATGCCTCAATGATTGAGGCAAAGGGGTCTGAGGAGGCAAGAGAGAGGAATGGAAACTGAGATGCTTCCGTTCCCCCGTTCTTGTCGGACGCCGCGAACTGCAAATAGAATTTGTTGTTATTGGAGGGCACAAGGTAGGAAATCAGGCTTGGTTTGGAGGAGCTAAAATTCACTGAAAACCTCAGGGTGAAATTTGCAGTCGGCCTTTATGACGGCCTCGAAACCCAATCGGACCGTTTGATGGTACACTGGGAAACGCGAAAAAATAATTTTGAGACGCATGCAGCTACGGGTGGGTCATGACCTAGAACCTTCATTTTTTCAAAAAGCCAAACTCATAACAAAGAGGAAATTAGCTATTTGAGGACTGTAATTTTTTTTTAAAAGGTGCCTGAGTTAGTAGATTTCAAGATACAATGTGTTTTCGAACAGTTATATAATGAAAATTCTGTCTATTTTGTCAAGAATATTGTGATGATTGACGCTGGGGTTTCAAAAAAGCGCCACCTTATAGAGGGACCTACAGATAATGCCTGGCATATCTCCGGACGTAGTGCCCGTCCAGGACGTGAAACTGCCGAATCCTGTTCAAGGTGACCGGAGAGAAGCCGCCGATGGGCATGTAGAGAATCTTTTTCCCAAGGCGTTCGGCCATGGTCTGACACCACCCGGAGGGAGGATCCGCGGCGACATAGACCACATGCCTTTCCAGGGAATAGTCGATGGCCGCCATGAGCAGCCTTTCCGGCTTGTTGCGGGCCAGATCGAAGAAAGGATCTTTCCAGATATCATAGACCCTCATGG
>CAYNYM010000502.1:0-3142 GCA_964401325.1 uncultured Desulfobacteraceae bacterium
GCAACCTTGGGGACCCTCTATGCCATCGCCGAAAAAGGGGGACGCCCCGTACTGATGACCCATGTGGGCCGCCCAAAGGACAAGAAAACAGGGAACATTCAATGCCGGGAAGGGGATTCGGTCATCCCCATTGTGCGATATCTGGAAAAAAGGTTACCCATCAAAATCCATGCCCCCGAGTTTAAAGCGGATCCGGAAAAGGGCATCCCCGGATTGGATTCCTCCATAGGGCCTGTTATAGAAGATCTCAGGAAAGGAAGAATCGGGATGATCTATCTCCCCAATACCCGATGGTTCAGGGGAGAACAGGCCACGGGGCCCGAGAGGGAACGATTCGCACGGGACCTTGCAGGCATCGCGGATCTCTTTGTGAACGATGCCTTTGGTTCATGGCAGCCCCATGCCTCCACCTTTGACGTGGCCAAAGAATTGCCGTCTTACGCCGGCGACCTGCTTCAAAGGGAATTGTCGAATCTGCACCGGGTGCTTAATCCGGAAAGGCCTTTCCTGGGGATCATTGCCGGGGCCAAGTATGACACCAAGATCGGCCCGGTCCGGGCACTTTACGAAAAGGTGGATCATCTCATCCTGGGAGGACTCCTTTACAACACCTTCCTGGCCGCAAAATACGGCATCGACATTGCCGGTGTTTCGGAAGAAGACAAGGCCCTGGCCGCCTCCCTGGTGGAACAGGACAGAGACCGACGGAAGATCCTTGAAATGCCTTATCTGGTGGAATCGGACGCGGCCGAAGGCAGGACGGAAGGCCAGTTCAGGCCGGTGGAACTGAAGGAGGCCAAAACGGGTGGGCAGTACAGGTACCTCCTGGATGTGCACCCCGATTCCCTGGAAAAAGGAAAAATAAGGGAAGTGATCGGCTCGGCAAAGACCCTTTTCGTCAACGCCGTGATGGGGCTCATGCCTTATTATTATGAGGGCACAGAGGCCCTCTATCGTCTCATCGCCGCAAACACAGGGGCCTTGAAGCTTTTTGGCGGTGGAGATACCCTGCAGGAACTCAAGAATCTCTGCCCGGGTATCTATCTTTCAGGCCGGGATGACCCCAATACCTATTACTTTACCGGGGGAGGAAGCGTCCTGACGGCCATCGAGCAGGGAAGTCCGTACGGCCTGAAACCCGTGCAGGCCCTTATGAGTTGACAGGACCGTTCAAAGTGGGCCGCAATCGGTCCCGCGTCTTCAAACACCCCTTGGGGTAGATAACCCGTCAGGTATAAAAAAATGAAAATTACTCCAATATTCGACCCCGAAGAGGTGGGGCGCGCCATGCGGGTCGCGGCCTTTATGTCGGGATCGGGCACGAACATCCTGAAGCTCATTGAAACCCAGCGCCGGATCAAGGGGGAAGAGGGTCATGCACCCTTTGAAGTCGTTTTCATTTTCAGTGACCGATCCGACGGCACCTGCCGGGGCGAACAAATTGCCCTTGAAAACGGCATCCCCTATTTCAGTTATGATATTCGATCCTTCCACGCCTCGAAGGGTTTCAAACGGACCGTGGCAACGCCCGAAGGCCTTGCGGCACGCAGGGAATTCGACAGGGTGGCTGAAAAACTGGTTCAGGCCTTCGACATCGATGCCGTTGCCCTCGGGGGTTACATGAGCTATATCACCCTGAATCGATGTATCAATGTCCACCCGGCCGATCTTTCCATCCTGACACCTGAAGGCAAGCGGCGATATGTGGGAGACCGAGCCGTCCTGGACGCCATTTCCGCAGGAGAGACCCAACTTTGTTCTTCAACGCTGTGGACGGATGAAGGCGTTGACACGGGCCCCCTGCTGATGGTTTCCTCCCCCCTGAGGGTGACCCTTCCGGAGGCACTCGGGTCCCTGCGAGAGAACAGGGAAAAATTGCTTGAAGTCGTGGCCCAACACCAGGCGCGCCTCAAAGAGGCGGGCGACTGGCACATCTTTCCCCGGACCGTGGAAATGATCGCAAGGGGGCGTTTTGCCCTGGACGAAGAGAAAAGGGTGTATGTGGACGGGACCCCTGCCGTTCGGGGGTACAGGGAATAGACGACTCATGGAGGCCGAAAAACGCACTTTTGTAAAGTCCTCTCGCAATGGTGGCGCACGAGTGACCCTGATCATGGACCGGTCCCTGCGAAGGCCTCGCCCGTGAATTTTCCTTGCGGATTGAAATAAAGATACAGATTTATGGAAATTTAAACCGTGGACTTTTTTGCTGCCGTACTTTTGCTGGCCGACCTGTTTTTCCTGGTTGGCGCCCTCTATTTCACCCTTGAATCCATCAGGGAAAAGGAGCGCCGTGCACCCAGGGTGGGAGCGGGTCTGATTCTTTTTTCGCTGCTGCTGGCGGCGATCATCCTCTGGATCCCGTTTTTCAGAATCCCAATAGCCTCGGCCTTCGGCCTCTGTGCCCTGTTCGGTATGATCCTGCTCATTCCCGGCAGGCCCGACCCCCGGGCCATCAAAGGCGCACAGGGACATATCGTGGGCGAACCCGAGCGACATGATGAGAGGGACATCCCTTTTGCCCGGCTTCGGGGTGTGCCCCCGGGCACCGAGTACTATCGCCGCTATTACCAAATGCATCCAGAGAAAGAGGAAGGGGATGCAAGGCGCCGAAAAAAGGGTCTTTTGGGCAATCCAGGCAGTATAGACAGCCTTTATCGGCCCAATGTGTCCATGATGGAAGCGGCCTTCGACATGCCCCATTTGCTTGGACCCCATGCCGTGGCCGAACCGGAAGCGGACTGTCCGCCCGCCCGGTTGTCCACGGAAAGGGCCACGGAAATCGTCAAGCACTATGCCCTCCATCTGGGGGCGGATATGGTCGGCATATGCCGCCTCAATCCCCTATGGATCTATTCCCACCGTGGAGAAATCTTCTACGACCGATGGGAGGATTGGGGAAAGGAACTGAACCCCGACGATCTGCCACCCTATGCCGTGGTCATGCTCACCGAAATGGATACACGCCATGTCTACGGTGCGCCCCATACCCCCACAGTGGCTGAAAGCGCCAAGGGATATGCCAAAGGGGCCTATTTGAGCACCCTCCTGGCCCGCTGGTTCGCCCACATGGGTTACCGGGGTATTGCTGAAAACACACGTCGCTATGACCTGGCCCTGCCCCCGGTGGCCGTCGATGCGG
>CAYNYM010000503.1:0-3138 GCA_964401325.1 uncultured Desulfobacteraceae bacterium
CCACATCGACGCCCCTGAATTTCTCGATATCCTGGCGGAGAATAGGCTGTTTATAGGCAATGATGGACAGCGTTTCCATGGCCGCCCGGGAAAGCCTGTTGGGAGCGGTCTGGAGCATGTTGAGGATATAGGGCCCATATTCTGCGTGGGTCCTGAGTTGGTACCCTTCGGCGACTTCCTTGAGGCTGAAGCTTCGCCCCATGGCCTCGTATTCGTATGTCAAGACCTTGAGAGCACCCCTTATTTCGCTCAGTGAAGCTTCGGGCAGGCAGCCTCGAATATCCCTGACGCTAATGGGGTTATCGGAGGCAAAAAGCAGGGCTTCAATAATAAATTTCAGCGACTTAGCCATGGTTGAGATCCTCGGTCTCGTTGAATCGGCCCTCGAGTCGTATATCTCTTTCGGGATCGGGTTGAATGGCCCGAAGTAACCCTGTCTGTATCAATTCCAGCAGAGCAAGAAAGGTCACGACCAGTTCGGCGATCGTGCATTTTTCACTGAAAAGTTCGCGGAAATAAAGGCTTCTCTTTTCTTTTAGGCGTTCGAGAATGAAGGTTGTCTTGTCCTTTAAGGACCAGTCCTGAACATCGAAATCCAGTCTCACATCTGCGGATGATTTTTCCTCGATGATCTTTTTAAAGGCATCGATGAGCTGAAAAAGGTTGACCTGAAGCAAGGGCTCATCATCCTTGAACTGGGCGGCATAATCCGATGGCAGACCGCGTGTGAAAACATCCCGTTTCAGAAGAGGCCGGTCCGAGAGGAGTTCGGCCGCCTCCTTGAGCTGGAGGAATTCCAGGAGGGGTCGAGCGATTTCATCCCTTGGGTCCTCTTCATCATCGTCATCCGAACTGGGCAGAAGCATCTTCGACTTGATATGCATCAGAGTGGAGGCCATCACCAGGAATTCCCCGGCCACCGTGATGTTGAAAGCCTTCATCATGTCCAGATAGGCCAGGTATTGGTCGGTAATGAGGGCAATAGGGATGTCAAAAATATCCACCTCGTTCTTGCGAATGAGGTGAATGAGGAGATCCATGGGGCCCTCGAATATCTCCAACTTGACTTCGTAATTGCTACTCTTGGTCATTGTTGATCAATAGGTTGGCCGTTCCCTTGAATGCTTTCGTCATTGCCAAAACATTCCCTGATTTAGTATTCCAGGCCCTTTGTCTTGGCAAAGCAAGTGGTAAATTTTCAAACAATTATTGACTCGCCGGAGGGTGTTCCTTGCCCTCCTCCGTCAAAAGCGTTCCGAATTTTTCCTTCACAAAAAGGATCTCATCTTCTCTGGTTTTCAGGACACTGTTCAATCTGGCCTCGAGGAGGCCGTCAAGGATGTCTCTGTAAATCGGGCCCGGTTGAAAGCCCATGTCCCTGAGATCTTTGCCCTTGAGCCAGGTCTCCGCGCCTTTGAGACGGGTAAAATATTTTGAAATCAGCCGTCTGATGGGCCGGTTTTTAGCCCGTGCCATCATGTAAAGCAGAATGTCTGTATCATATTGGGAGAGCAATGTATAGAGGTCATAGTTGCGGTTTCCCTGCAATCTATAAAGCTTGTCCAGGGTACGACTGACCTCTGAGCGCTGAGAAGTGATCCGCCGGGTTTCCACCTCGCCTGCCTGCATGTGGAGCATGAGGTCCTTGAGAGTCTTTGGGTCCAGACCGGATGTGAGCCCGTGCCAGTAGACCTTCCAGGGCTCATAGGGTTCATCCAGATACAGGTTGTCAAACCAGTAGAGAACCCCCCGGATTTCGCGCATGAGTGCGCGAAGATCGGCGTTGAAATCGATTTCCGGCGACAGGAACTGAAGCAGGTCGAATTCCGCCAATCTCTCGACGGCCCGGATGGGTTCCTTTTCCATGAGAAGGAGCCGGATCTCCAGAAAAAAACGTCGACCGGAGAGGGCCTTGAAGCAGTCGATATTGACGGCATTTTTCATGAGGGCAAGGGTCAGTTTGCCGATTTTGAATCCGAACCGCTGTTCGAAGCGAATGGCCCTGATCACGCGCGTCGGATCTTCCACAAAGCTGAGGTTGTGAAGCACCCGAATGACCTTTTCCCTGATATCCTTGAGCGCGGCGAAATGGTCCACCAGGGTCCCGTAATTCCGTTTGTTGAGTTTCACGGCAAGGGTGTTGATCGTAAAGTCTCTCCTGTAGAGGTCCATCTTCAAGGAACTCATTTCCACGCTCGGCGGTGCGGCGGGAGATTCGTAATATTCAATGCGGGCCGTTGCCACATCCACCTTGAAACCGTCAGGAAAAATCAAGACCACGGTTCCGAATTTGCGATGGCTTCTGACCTTTACCTTGTGGTGTTCCGCGAACGCCTGCGCAAATTTTATGCCGTCACCCTCGATCACGATGTCGATGTCCAGATTGTCTTGCTTCAAAAAGACATCCCGCACAACCCCGCCCACCAGGTAGGCATCATAGCCCAGCATATCTGCCACGCCCCCGAATTCTTTCAGGAGTCTTATGATGCGCCTGGGCAGGCGTTCTTTGAGCGTCGTGGCTGCGTTTTTTTTCCTGTTGAACTGGGCCGTATGTCTGGTTTCGTAAAAGAAATCCGGGATGACCGGACCGCCCACCAGGATATTCAGGAGATCCGTCCGTGTGATCACACCCACCACCTTTTCATTCTCAAGCACCGGCAGGATTCTCAATTTATTCTCGATAATCAGCTCTTGGACTTCTCTAAGTGGGGTGTCGGGTGTAACGGTGGGGACCTCGATGTTCAAGTAATCCTTTACCTTTAGATCCCCAAGTCCGAAATATACGGCCTTTTCAACGATTTGCCTGGTGATGTACCCCGCGAGTTTCTGGAATTCATCAACTGCAATGAGGACGTTGATGTTGTATTTTGTCATAATGGTGGCGGCTTCTTCAATCGCCTCATCGACTGTTATGTGAATGACGGGCGAAGACAGCATATCCCGCGCTTTTTTCTGAGGCTTTATGCGGCTGCGCAGGAGGTAGTCGAGAGATTTTTCCGTCTGGATGAGGGTTTTGTTTTTGATCGTGGCCGATGCAGCCTGGGGATGGCCGCCTCCTCCGAAGGCAAGGGCGATTTCAGCCACATTGACCTCCTCAACTCTACTGCGGGCCACCATGTAGATTTTGTCTTCCATCTG
>CAYNYM010000504.1:0-3134 GCA_964401325.1 uncultured Desulfobacteraceae bacterium
CCCGTCAATTTCTCCAGTTCCTCGTAGGATTCCTCCGGTCGAGTGAACTTGACCAGTTCGACCTTATTGAACTGATGCTGTCGGATGAGACCGCGCGTGTCCTTGCCATAGGACCCGGCCTCCGAACGAAAGCAGGGGGTGTAGGCTACGTAATAGACAGGTAGGTCGTCTTCCCCAAGGATCTCGTCCCGATGGATATTGGTCACGGGAACTTCCGCCGTGGGAATGAGATAAAAATCCCAGTTTTCTATCTTAAAAAGATCTTCTTCGAATTTAGGCAGTTGACCTGTCCCGGTCATGGATGCGCTGTTGACCATAAAAGGAGGAAGGACTTCCGTGTACCCATGCGCTTGGGTGTGCACATCAAGCATGAAATTTATCAGGGCTCTTTCCAGCCGGGCGCCTTCCCCCCGGTAAAGGGCAAATCTTGCCCCCGCAATTTTCGCAGCCCGGGCGAAGTCCAGGATTCCCAGTCTTTCCCCGATCTCCCAATGCGGAAGCGCTTCGAATTCCATTTCCCTCATTTCTCCCCAGGTCCGTATCACGGGATTGTCGTTTTCATCAACTCCCACAGGGACCGTATCGTCAGGCAGATTGGGTATGACCATAATCATGGGCGCCAGTTGCCCCTCGATTTCAGAGAGTTCGGATTCCCTTTCCTTGATCTCCGAGGAGACCTTTTTCATTTCGGCAATAACCGTTCCGGCATCTTCTCCCCTTTTTTTCATTGCCGCGATGTCTTCACTCACCTTGTTTCGCTTGTGGCGGAGCCCTTCCAGTGAGGGGAGCAA
Source organism: uncultured Desulfobacteraceae bacterium (assembly GCA_964401325.1). GTDB lineage: Bacteria > Desulfobacterota > DSM-4660 > Desulfatiglandales > HGW-15 > CAYNYM01. The sequence goes on from CAYNYM010000504.1 coordinate 792, forward strand.
TTCCCTTCTTTTCCGGTCAACGGACTCAAAGACGGATAGATCGGTATCATACCTGCGATTTTTGAGCATTTCCTTTATAAGATCAAGGTTCGAACGGATGAATTTCAAGTCCAACATAATGCGATTCCTCTGGTTTTCAGGCCGAAACGAATCTCGACCGTAATCCGGATCTGCGGTATTTCCGGGATAGACCGGTTTTTTCCCGGATTGTCCGGGTACCCTTGGCGAATAATGTTATTGAAAAAAAACTTATTTACAAATCAGATAATGAGCTTATTTTGTATAAATTGAGATATAAGTATACTCCCGTTATGGGCTTTTAACATGATTCGCGCCCTAGGGTCAAATTTTTTTACATGCATATGATCACGCGTATGTTTCCCATTCTATAACGGTTTGACAATCGACAAAGGGTATATCATAACGCTTGAATCTTTCAAGTTTGACGGCTCCAAAAAATGAATATAGATATAGGGCATGGTATCAAGTCGCCAATATCCCGGGAGAGAGGCAAACCGTTCCGATATTGCCCTCACCCGACCGTACATTCTCGTTGGTCGCCATCCAGAAACATACGATTTCTGAATGGAGCGATCAGTCCCGACCTACGGGACATTCAACTCTCAGCTTAATGCCTCGTTTCTTCATGGTCTTAGCTGACGGTTGATGGCTATTAGCGCGAATCCGGGAATTACCATAGCCGGATTCGCACTCGTTAAGGGGTTTTCTTAAGATGACCGATGTCCGAAACCAATCACATCCCGTGTGGCGCTTTTTCAAATCATTGAAACTGACAATAGCCCTTCTCATTATCCTGGCCGTTGCCTCCATATTCGGCACACTCCTGCCCGAGCAGGATTTATATCACTCCCTGTGGTTTCGCGTCATCATCGGCCTGCTGGCCATGAATCTCTTTGTCTGTTCCCTGGATCGTTTCCCCGTCACCTGGAAATTGTTCCGACTGCCCTCAAGACCCAATCGCGCGAAGATCTTTGAAAAACTCCCCCCCGAACACCTGCTTGTCGTCAAGGGAGACAAAAACGAAATAGCCACACTTGTTAAGAAAATTCTCAAAAGGTATTATAAAAATGTTGAACACAGGATTACGGACAAGGAAGACATCCAGTATGGAGAGAAAACACGCTATGCCTATTTTGGTGTCTATCTGGTTCACTTGAGCGTTCTTATGATCCTTTTGGGCGGTATCATCGGTTCTCTTTTCGGGTTCGAGGGTTATGTGAAGATTCCGGAAGGGGAGGCCGTTGAACATATGATGCTCGCCAAGAATCGTATTCCCCAGGCCCTGCCCTTTGCCATAGCCTGTGACAAGTTCACCCTGAGCCGTTACGAAAACGGTGCACCAAAGGAATATCGATCCGACCTGAAATTTTTCGAGGACAACGGCCTGGTCCTCGAGGCAGACCTCCGGGTCAATCATCCGATAACCTTCCGGGGCATGACCTTTTATCAATCGAGCTATGGCGAAATGCCCTCTGTGCGCCTAAGGATAACAAGGGCGAACAAGGACAATGAACCCACGGAATACGAAGTCCGGCCCAACCACCCCCTGCCATTGCCCGAAAAGGAGGGGCATTTTCAGGTCATCGACGCACATGCCAATTTCCAGGGAACCCTGGGACCGGCCGTGCTGATTGCCGTTCACCCGAAAGAGGGCGGAGAACACCAAATATGGGTCTTTCAACAACCCGAAAACCTGAAGAAGAGATTTCCGGAAAAGATGCTTCAGTCTCCCAAATTGAATCCCTCCTCCTTTGAGCCCTACACCTTTTTTCTGGAACGTATTGAAAACAAATACTACACCGTGCTTCAGATCAGCAGAGACCCGGGGGTTTACTTTGTCTGGGCAGGGTTTTTTATGATCATGATCGGGCTTTTTATCACCTTTTTTATCTCCTATAGAAGGATCTGGGTCCGAATCCGTGACGATCACGGGAAGGTGGAGGTGGCCGTTGCCGGAAAAGCCAGCAAAAACCCCCTCGGGATGGAGCAAGAAATCAATCAGCTCACACAAAAGATTTGTCAACGACTCCCGGATCCTAAAGAAAGGTAAGAGGGGTTTTCCGCGATCCTTGCGCCGGGAAGGATCGCGATGCATGTAGAAAAGGAAAAGGATAAGGAAACAAAAAAATGTTTAGTCCAATTTTGTTGAGCTACATTACATTTATTTACTTTATATCGTTTCTGCTTTACCTCATGATGATGGTCATGGGGAAAGAATTCTTCGGCCGTCTTGCGACCCTCGCCACCCTTGCAGGCCTTTTGGGGCACACCCTCGCAATCATCCTCAGGTGGTTTGAGTCCTACCGGCTGGGCATTGGACAC
>CAYNYM010000505.1:0-3130 GCA_964401325.1 uncultured Desulfobacteraceae bacterium
CCTGGTCAATGTGGACTATCACAAACGAATGGCCTTTGTGGCCACCCTCGGCCCCATCGGCCTGGAACGGATTATCGGGGTTGGACGCTATGCGGAAGAGGATGACCATGCGGATATGGTCGAGGTGGCCTACACCATTCATGAAGATTACCAGGGACGGGGGCTCGGAACCATTTTGCAGGCACATCTGGAAGACTATGCCAGGCGAAAGGGCTTTCGCGGTGTCTCGTCCTACCTCTTCAAGGACAATGTGCCCATGATGAAGATCTTTGCAAAGCGGGGTCCCTACTCTGATGAACCTGCGGAGGAAGGTGTCCTGCGGGTCTGGCGAATCTTTGAAAAAAGGTAACTACTCAGCTAGATAGGCTGCAGGCATTTAGGCTGTGAGGTACCGCAGGAAGGGAATATGCGTGATCACATATCGAGCAACCAGGGAATTGCCCAAAGAAGAAATGTATTGTGGAAGCCGAGAAGGTTTTGAGCGCCCTGCTTCGATCAATGCGCGGATAGCGAAGGGTTCGGAGACTAATAGCCTTTAGCCTAAACAACCTGAACAGTTACGGATGAAAAACCTATGAAAGAATCGAGAGGCAAAGGCAGGGGCCTGCGATTTGTGTGGGAAACGATCCCCTGGGTCCTGGTGATCTGTATGGGGGTTTTTGTGGGTTCGATGCTTTTAAAGGCCCGGGAAGAGAAGGCACGGTTGGCAGAGGCCAAGAAAGCGGCCATGAAGAAAGAGATTCCTCCGGTGAAGGTCATCACCCTGACCCTGAAAACAGAACGTCTGGAGGACAAGATCAGCCTTCCGGCCGAGGTGGAGCCCGAGGAGGAGGTCCTGGTCAAGGCAGAAGTGGCCGGGCAGGTGGTCAAAATCCTGGCCAGGGAGGGGCAGCGGCTCGATAGGGGCCAAATCCTGGTGGAATTGGATAACCGGGATTACCGGAGCAGACTGGAAAGAATCGAGGCCAATCATCGTCTGGCAAAACGCGAATTCCAGCGTAACGAGGCCCTCATAAAGAGCAAGGCCACCTCCAGATCGAAGCTGGACAGCATCGAGGCACAGCTCGAGGACCTTGAAGCCCAGCTGCGGGAGGCGGAATTGGCTTTGGGGCGGACCCGGATTAGGGCGCCCATCTCTTGTGTGCTCAATGATATCATGGCAAAAAAGGGGAATTTTGTGGGGGTCGGTGACCCGGTAGCCCAGATTCTCCAGGTGGACCGGGTCAAGATCACCGTGGGTGTGCCGGAAAGCGATGTGGCCGCAATCTTTGACCTGGCGGAAGCCGATATCGTCATCGATGCCCTGGACAGCCGAAGGGTCAAGGGGAAAAAGGTCTTTCTTGCGCGGATGCCCAGGTCCCTGGCCCGGCTTTACGACCTTGAACTCGTTATCCCCAATCCGGACCGCCGGATCCTGCCCGGCATGTTCGCCCGGGTCGAACTGGTGAAACGGGTCTATGAGGAGGCCTTGGCCGTGCCTCTCTACGCGGTGATTGCCCAAGGCGAGGAGAAGTATGTCTATGTCGACAAGGACGGAAAGGCGGAAAAGAGATTGGTCGAACTGGGAGTCCTGATGGGCTGGCGGGTCCATGTGAAATCCGGGCTTATGGCCGGTGACAGGGTCGTCATGGTAGGTCACCGGTTGCTGGATCAGGACCAGCCCCTGGATGTTATCAAGAACGCCAACGATCCCAGGGAGATTATGAAGCCATGATCGTTTCGAATACCGCCGTCAGAAAGAGGACCAGCGTCGTGGTCCTGGCCGTTGTGATCGTCCTTTTCGGCCTGATCTCCTATCGATCCCTTCCAAGGGAGGCGGCGCCCGATATCACGATTCCCTATGTCTTCGTCAGTACCCGTTACGCCGGCGTGGCCCCGGAAGATATCGAGAAGTCCATCACCATTGCCATTGAGAAAAAATTGAAGGGACTGGAAGGGGTCAAAAAGATCAGGTCCTCCAGCACCGAGGGCATGAGTTCCATTGTCATCGAGTTCGTGGCCGGGACCGACATCGACGATGCGCTCCCCAAGACCAAGGACAAGGTGGATTTGGCCAAACCCGATCTTCCCACGGATCTTGAAGACGACCCGGAGGTCACGGAGATCAATATTTCCGAGCTGCCTGTGGTCGTCTTTTCTCTTTCCGGGACCTGCGGTCTGGTACGGCTCAAGGAGATCGCAGAGGATCTCGAAGAGGAATTCGAGGCCGTCCCGGGTGTCCTCGAGGCCGCGGTCACCGGGGGGCTCGAACGGGAGATTCGTGTCGAGCCCTATCCCCATAAACTCGCCTATTACGGGCTTTCCATCACCGGGCTTCAGAGGGTCATCGCATCGGAAAATCTGAATGTGTCGGGTGGGGCCATCCGTATGGGTGACGGCCGCTTTCAGCTCCGGGTACCTGGGGAATTCACGGCCCCGGAAGAGATTTACGGCCTGATCGTCGGGCTTCACAAGGGGCGCCCGGTCTACCTCAAGGACGTGGCAAGGGTGGTGGACGGATTCAAGGACGAGGAAGGCCGGTCCCGGCTCAACGGTCGTGAGGCGGTCAATATCCAGGTCAAGAAGCGGGCCGGCGAAAATGTTCTGCGAATTACCGATCGGATCGATGCCATCATCGAGCAGATAAGGCCCACTTGGCCGGCCGGCACGACCATCACCAAGCTCATGGACAATGCCAAGGATATCCGGAATATGGTCAAAGACCTGGAGAACAATATCATTACCGGTCTCATTCTGGTCATCATTGTCCTCTTTTTTGCCATGGGGGTGCGAAATGCCATTCTGGTCAGCCTGGCCATTCCCTTTTCCATGCTCTTGTCCTTTATCATCCTCCAGGCCCTCGGGATAACGCTCAATATGGTGGTCCTGTTCTCTCTGACCCTCTCCCTGGGCATGCTCGTGGACAATGCCATCGTGATTGTGGAAAACATCTTTCGTTACATGGAGCAGGGCGTTCCCCGCATCCGGGCCGCCATGAGGGCCACGGGGGAGGTGGCCCAGCCGGTCGCGGCCTCCACCCTGACCACCGTCGCGGCCTTTTTTCCCTTGATCTTCTGGCCCGGAATCATGGGGGAATTCATGTCCTATCTCCCCAAAACGGTGATCATTACCCTGTCTTGCTCTCTTTTTG
>CAYNYM010000506.1:0-3127 GCA_964401325.1 uncultured Desulfobacteraceae bacterium
ATCACCAGGTAAACGACATACAATCCTCTTGTCAAAGAACCCGGAGAGATGGGCACGACCTGAAACAGGGCGATGATGCCGACGCCGATGCCGTAGGCCTGAGCACGGGGCATCTCGGGGTGCAACAGCACGAAGACAACGGCCACGATGAGCGAGACCACCTGGGTAACCGGAAGCGTGCAGAGATGAACGGCCAGGCTCTTGAGGTACTTCTGGATGAAAGGCTCATTGACCTGGGAGAGGATGATCGCAGCATCCTCATCGCTCAGGAGATGATTTTTCTCCCCCTCCTCGACCATATCCCGCAGCCATTGCTCCCGCAGTTCGCCATTGAAATAAAGACGCACGGGACGGAGCAGGAGATGGTCCAGCCGATCCTTTGCATAGGTGCGATCCGTTAAGAATCTGTGAAGTCCCCCCGGCAAAAAAGATAAGGGGAGGTGAAAAACGCACGGCCAGAGCCCATTTGCCATCCGAAGGGCATGGGCGTCATCCACTCTTCCGGACCGGTGCCAGTTGATAACCTTTTCCAGAAGTTTTCCGCGAATAGCCCTTTTAAGATAACCCAGGCTCGTCAGCATGCCGAGGTAGTGTCTTCGCCAGGTATCAGGCTGTCCCCAGAATTTCAAGACAAGTCGCCCTGCCAGGGGGATGATTCCGATCAGGCAGAACAGAAGGGTCAAAAACTTGTTCGCCCTGAGCTTCTCTTCGTGTTTTTCATCGACTAGATTCCGGACCTTCCATCCGGTCACGGCCCCGTCGAGTATGGTGGACCACAGCCTGGGTCTGAAAAGCAGCCGCACATGATGGTGTGTTATATCGGGTATCGATTCCCTGTAAGTCCGGTCCGTCTCTTTGAGTTCCCCGAGCATGGGCCTCAAATCGGCAAAGGCTTTTTCGTGCGCATCCACGAATTGTTCCAGCTTTCCGATATCTCCCCGATCGAACTGCACCAGGCTGCCCCGGGCCAATCCCTCCGGAATAAGTTTAAAATCACCCGGGCTCATGGGCAGAAAAGGCAGGAGGGCAAGACCCGCCCGGAAATCAACGGCAATGAGACCTTTGTCGGGAGACGGCTCACTGTCCTTTCGTTTGAGGCAGTTGGGTTGGCTCTTCCAGGTAGACCACTCATACTGTCTCGCGAATTCATGGGCGCCCATTTCGTGAAGGAGATCCACAAAATCATGCATGAACCGGTACTTTGCACGGTATTCAGGCGACCCGAGACGATCCGCAGGAACCTCCTCCCCCCTGGTCCACTCTTTTAACACATCGAGTCGTTCATCCACCTCCAGACGCCAGGTACGCCCTTCGATCCATTCGCTCAACTCACCGCAACTCCCGAGACGGTGGTCCACAAAGGTGGCGATGATATCGGCAACCGCCCGTTGATCACCGAATCGGGTTTCGGCTCCCCGACGGATGAACTTCTGCCATAGGGCGCCGGACCTTGCAGCATCCGGATTGACCTGAAGTTGAAAAGGCCCCTGAAACCCTATCCAGTAAAGGGCGTTTCGAAATAATACGGAAAAACCGGAGGGAGGAACGAGAATCTTCATGGCATAGACGCCGCCGGATTCGAGCCCGCTTATGGGATCGTTTTCCGATGCGACATCCTTGGTCTTCACCCGATAGACCTGTCCGGCAAAGCCTCCGCCCACGAATTTTTCAATGACCAGGCCGACTTTTCCCCTGTTCGCACCGGCCACACCGATTACATCATAGACCAGTTCTGTGCCGACCTCGTAGCGATCGAGGTGCATGGGTCTATGAAGGGCGATCCTGTGGAATTGTCTTTCCAGTTCCCTGTGGACTTCGACGGAGTATTCGGTGGTCATGGCCTTATTGAGCTCCTCAAACAGCAAGGAATCATAGCCTTTTGCGTGAGCCTGTGTCAATTTATCGGATCGTTGTGTCATTTTCATGAGGGCTTCGGGTCTTATACTTTTAAATTCGTCAAGGTCACTCCGCTGATGACAAAAATACCCCCGACCAGTAAGGACAGGGTCACGGGTTCCTGAAGCATCAGGAATGCGAGAAGAACGGCACTGATGGGCACGAAATTGATAAATTGTCCGGCCTTCATGGGCCCGATGGCATTGATACCTTCGTAATACCAGACGAAACCCAGAACCGTCCCGAAATACCCCAGATAAAAGATGCATGCCCAGTCTACGATTGAATAGGAAAAAAAATCCCTACCCACGCCTTCCAGGAGGGCAGGGACAAGGAGGGCCGTCGCGCCCACGACGGCCGAATAGGACACCGCGGTAAGGGGAGAAAGGCCCGCTCTCGACATGACGAATTTGCCGATCAGGGAGTATGTGACCCACACGGCTACGCAACAAAAGATGAAGAATTCCCCCCATCCCAGACCCTGACTCAGGATGCCGCTGAGCTGCCCTCTGGAGATCACGATGGCGGCACCGAATACCGAGAGGACGACCCCGCAGCCTTTGAGTATTGTGAGTTTTTCCCTGAAAATGATGGCCGCAAAGAGAGTAATAAAGACGGGGTTGTTGGCAATGATGAGGGAGGCCCGCCCGGCATCGATCAGCTTGAGGCCTTTAAAAAAAAACACATTATAAGCAAACACTCCCGTCATGCCGAGGAGGACAAGGGGAACGATCTGGTTTTTTTTCACGGCAGGAAGTCTACCCTCAGACTTCCACATAAAAGAGAGAAGAAAAGCGGAGGCGACGACAAACCTCAAAAATGCCGCTGAAAAGGGGCCGACGCTGTTTGCAATGAGTCTCCCTGCGATAAATGTGCCCCCCCAAAACAGGGCCGTCAACAAAAGCTTGACATAAACAATAATGGTGTAACCTCGCTGCATACCTTTATCCTGTATCGGAAGAATCCCGGCTGATCAGGATGTTTTTCCCTTCATATATTTTTTAACACCGTTATTTCAACAAAATATCCTGACGTTTCTTCCAACCAGAATCGATCTATTCAACGGCACTCAGTCCCTGTTCCAAATCTTCACTAATATCTTCCGTATTCTCGATACCCACCGATAACCTCACCAGACCGTCACTGATGCCCATTTGTTCTCGAATTTCCCGGGGAACACTGCGGTGGGTCATGCTTGCAGGATGCTGAATCAGGGTATCCACGTTACCGA
>CAYNYM010000507.1:0-3124 GCA_964401325.1 uncultured Desulfobacteraceae bacterium
GGCGTCGTGCCGCCGCAATGAAATCGAGGAAGCTGAAGTTGAGATCAGGTGCGTGATGAAGGAGGGCGAACCCCTTCACTCCCGCCCGGGCCCCCTCAGCCACAAAAAGCACGGAGCGGAAGCGGAATTTCAAAGGATTGCGCAATTGCTCGGGCAGCTTGCGGATCTCCTCCTCCGACAGGAGAGGAAACTGCTGCCTCAGGATCTCCTGAATTTGCACGATGATCAGGCGATTCAAAGGGATCAGATCATCGTAAATACGTCTGATTCGAAACACCGTAATCGGTTCCTTTTTAAATATTCGAACTCAAAGAGCCCGGGATTGGCTGAGCCCTGGAGGGGGATGAGCTTGCCTTGCTCCCAATGGGGCAAGGGCTATTAGCCGCGTGCCTGTCTCGCTTGCGGGGTGCGCTTAATAATTGCCACCCGTTTGCTTCGCTCACTCGACACACGTAGACCCGCCTTCGCTAAGGCTATGGCGTGGCAAGCAAACACAGACTTTTTTCTTGCCGACCCCTGGTAATGGACTTCCTGGATTTAACCGGGCAAGCATTGGCAAAGCCAATGAATCCAAATAGACAAGACATGCAAACCCCCTAGGCTTACCCTGTGGTTTCCCCCTCCATATCCCGGATGATCCTCCTCAGCACTTGGGAAAAGGAAAGGCCCCTTTCGGCCGCCGCGGCCGCAAAACCAGCATCCGGGGAAAGACAGGGATTGGTGTTTATCTCCAAGACCCAGGGACGATTTTCTTCGTCCACCCGGAAATCGACTCTCGCGTATCCCCGAAGATCGAAAAGATGCCAGCATTTCCGGGCCAGCTCTTTAAGGTTTTCCAGCAGGGGGGCATCCTCGGGGGGAAAGCCGAACCTTCTGGGTGTATGACGGTATTCGAAAGAATTCTCGTCCCACTTGGCCCTGTACCCGACTATCCGTCTCTTTCCCGACGGATAGTCGTCAAAGCGGATCTCTGCCGGTGGGAGCACCTCCGGCCCCTCCGGAGCGGCGAGCAGGGAGAGGTTGAATTCCCGACCATCGATGTAGGTTTCGGCAAAACAATGCCCGCCGAGTGCCTTCAGGCGAGATTCCATCTCCTTCAGGAGTTCCGTTTCGTCCTTCGCCGTCACGACGGAATCCTCCTCGATGCCGATGGACGCGTGTTCCCAGACGGACTTGATAATAAATGTCCCCCGGACCCGGCTCCCGGAAATCGCAAGGTCTTTCCGTGAAAAGAACCCTGCCGTGGGGATACCCGCTCCCCGGAGCATCGCCTTGGCAATCAGTTTATTGGAGGTAGTATAAAGTGCGTTGGCCCCGGAGCCCGTGTAGGGGATCTGCAGGACATCCAGGAGGCCGGGCGGCAGGTGGATGAGGCGGCCATGTCCTTCGACCGATTCCACGAGGTTGAAGACAAAGACAGGGGGGCGGGTCCCGAGGGTCCGGAAAAACGCCCCGAGATCCATGGAAAGGGTGAGATCATAAGGTTCGTAGCCCAAATCCCTGAGGGCGCCGGCCACGGCCACGGCCTGGTCCAGGACGTCTGTTTGATCCGGATTGCTCTTCTGCTCATCAATTCTGTCATAAATTATGGCAACCTGAACGTTCATATCCACCCACGTGTAATAGTGTCGCTGAAGAAAGGTATCAACCCTTTACGCCTCCGGCGACCGATTTTTTCGGTTGAGAAGAAATCCCGAGCCGGGTGAGGGCCGAATCCATGATCTCCTCTATGAGTTCACTGTAGGACATTCCCACCATCCCGCATAGTATCGGAAGATCGGAATGCTCCGGTTGGAGCCCCGCAAGGGGATTGATCTCGATGAAATGGGGGTTCCCCAGGGCATCGGACCGGAGGTCCACCCGGGCCGCGTCCCGGCATCCCAGGCACCTGTAGGCCTGCAGGGCCAGTTCCTTTGCACGAAAGGCCTCGACGTCGTCCACAAGGCGATACTCTACCCGTTCCTTGAACTTCTCCTTGTTCCAGAAGGAATAGACCTCGGGTTCCGCCTGTGCCTTGAGGATCACCTCTATGACACCCACGGCCACGGCCCCCTTCCCGTTCCCTAGGATGCCCACGGTGAACTCTCTTCCGGGCAGGAAAGTTTCAACGAGTACGGGCTGGTCGTGGGCACGGAGAAGCATTTCGCAAACCGAGGCCAGTTCTTTCGGGTTTGTGATTTTGGAGGCGCAGTTGATGCCCTTCCCCGTCCCCTCCGCGATGGGTTTGGCGAAAACGGGATAGAAGAGATCGACGGATATCAAGTCCTCGAGATCCTCCACGATCCTGAAATCCGGTGTTGCCAGGTCCATGTCCCGAATCACCCGTTTGGTCATCCCCTTGTGGAGGGTGAGTGCCAGGACCATGGGATCGGAAAAGGTGTAGGGGATTCCGTGGGCCTCCAGAAGGGCGGGTACCTGGGCCTCTCTTGAAAAGCCCTTGACCCCTTCGGCGATGTTGAAGACCAGGTCCCAGGAGTCCCCCGCGGCGATGCGTCTTGTGAGGCTTCTTACATGGCCGATGGGGTCCGTCTCATAGCCCAGATCCCCCAGAGTTTCCCGAATGCCGTCAATGGTCTCACGGCGGTCGAACTCCGCGGCCTGTTCGAAGCTGAACCCTTCTGCGAGATAATCGTCCCGCAGGTCATAAGTCATACCGACTATCATGGCGTTTCTCCCTGAAATACCGTCTGCTGATTGGTTCGAGATTCGGGCACCGCCAACCTATTCCCGGGATCGGGGTACCGGAAGAGGCGGTTTTCGTAGTTTTTGAGAAGCAGATCGTCCCCTTTTCTGCCGGCCACGTACTCGGGGAGGAGCGGAATCTTTCCGCCTCCGCCCGGGGCGTCGATCACATAGGTAGGGACGGCATAGCCCGTGGTATGGCCCCTGAGTCCTCGTATGATTTCAATCCCTCTCTCCACGGAGGTTCGGAAATGGCCCGAGCCCGGGATGGGATCACACTGGAAAAGATAGTAGGGCTTTACCCGGATCCGAAGGAGGCCGTGAACGAGTTGCCGCATCGTGTCCACATGATCGTTGATGCCCTTGAGAAGAACGGTCTGACTGCCCAGGGGCACTCCCGCGTCGGCAAGACGTTCACAGGCCTGGGCCGTCTCCGGGGTAA
>CAYNYM010000508.1:0-3118 GCA_964401325.1 uncultured Desulfobacteraceae bacterium
AATGCCCTGAACCAGACGGGCCCGGGCCTGCCCAACTGGACGTGGCGCTCTTTTTCAATGCAATGGAACGGCCCCGTGGAGAAGGATCAGGATATCCGTTTCTGGTTGCTCTCGCCGACCATGAACCTCTTCTTGGCCTTTGTGCGTGTCATCCTGCTCGTCGTCCTGATATTGAGACTCCTTGACCTCAGAGAGTGGCGGGTGAGGGCAAAGGATTTTGTTTTTGCACCTCTGCTTCTCTGTATGCTTCTTTTCGTACCGCTCCCCGCAAGGGCCGAAGCCGATACCGCGGGCTATCCTTCCAAAGAACTCCTGGAAGAACTCCGGGAGAGGCTTCTGGGTCATCCGGACCGCCTGCCCCGTTGCGCACAGAGCCCCCGTATGGAATTGACCGCCACATCCGGTGATCTGCGTATTCTGTTCGAGGTGCACGCAGCCCTTGAAACGGCCGTGCCCCTGCCGGGTTCGGCCGAGTTTTGGCTGCCGAAGGAAGTGCTCCTCGACTCCCGGCCCGCCGGGGGCCTGGAAAGAGATAAGGAAGGATTGCTGTGGATCCTTGTCCCCAGGGGCATACACAAGATCACTCTGACCGGACCCACGCCGCCTGAAAAGGATTTTCAGGTTTCCCTGCCCCTTGCGCCCCGGCAGGTCACCTTCAAGGGCGAGGGCTGGGAGATTCAGGGGGTCGGAGAAAACGGCACGGTAGAGGGAAGTATCAAGCTGGTTCGAAAAGAGAAAAAGACGAAAGAGCGGGAAGAGGAGGGCGCCCGGACGGCCCTGCCCCCCTTCTTTCACGTTGAAAGGCTTCTCTCTTTGGGGCTGGACTGGCAGGTGCGCTCCCGGATCACCCGACTGACGCCTGCCGGGACACCTGTCGTGGTGGCCGTACCCTTGCTCCAGGGTGAATCGGTTACCACCTCCGGCCTGAGCGTCAAGGACGGTAAGGTCCCTATCCATATGGATCCCATGGTCCGGGAGGCGGAATGGCATTCGACATTGAAAAAAGATGCGACCATCACCCTCGAGGCCCCGACCTTCTCCCCGTGGACCGAGACCTGGACCCTGGAGACCAGCCCGATCTGGCACGCTGAACTGGGCGGCATTCCGGTCATTCACCATCAGGACAAGACCGGATACTGGAGACCTCAATGGAAACCCTGGCCCGGAGAGGTGGTCTCTATCCGAATCACCCGTCCCAAGGCCATTCCCGGTCAGGTGGTCACCCTTGATGCCGCCCGGCTGACCTATATCCCGGGGCAGCGCTTCAACAAGGCAACACTCGCCCTGAACATCAGAACCAGCAAAGGGGGGCAGCACCGGATCACACTGCCCGATGGGGCCAGGCTCCAGGGGGTAAAGATCAAGGGCAAGGAGCAACCGATCCGGGAACAGGGCGGGGAGGTCATCGTGCCCCTGCAACCGGGAGAGCAGGGCGTCGAGGTCCAGTGGCATCAGGGGGCCGGACCCCGCTTCCGTATTCAGACGCCCGGGATCGATATTGGCGAAGAGGCGGTCAATGCCGATATCATCATTCAAATTCCTCGAAACCGATGGATCCTCTGGGCAACGGGCCCCCGTCTGGGTCCGGCGGTCCTGTTCTGGTCCTATCTGGTGGTGGTAGTTCTGGGGGCCCTGGTATTGGGAAGGCTGACCTGGACGCCCCTCAGGACGTGGCACTGGCTTTTGCTGGGGCTCGGCCTCACGCAGGTGCATCCCCTCGTGGCCATCCTGATAGTGGGCTGGTTGCTGGCCCTGGGGTTGAGACAAAAGCAGGAATTGCCCGCAGGACGTTTCTCCTTTGACCTGGCCCAGATCCTGCTGGTGGCCTGGACCATCGCCGCCCTGATCGGCCTCTATGTGGCCATTCAGAAAGGGCTTCTGGGGATTCCCCACATGCAGATCGCCGGAAACGGTTCCTCCGACTTTTTGTTGAAATGGACCCAGGACCGGATCAACAACACCATGCCCCGACCCTCGGTCTTTTCGGTCCATATCCTGGTTTTTCGTTTGCTCATGCTCTGCTGGGCCCTGTGGTTGGCCTACTCCCTGCTCAAGTGGCTTCGATGGGGCTGGGAGTGCTTCAATGAGGGTGAGGCCTGGCGGAAGTTGATTCGTCGAAAGAAGAAAAAACCACTGCAGGAAAAGGATGCGGGGTAATGGTCTAAGAGTCTTTCTTCTGTATGCCCTGCTATGTGTAACGAGCTGAAGTCTGAAGAGGTTATCGGGAAAAGTCCCATTTTCACCATGAAGGACACGAAGCGCATGGAGGGTTATAAGAATATTAGTGTTTTCAGTCTCACGAATTTCGTGTTCGGGTCAATCAAAATCCAGGCATGATGGTGGGTCTTTGAGAGACCTTTATTATTGCTCTTATAAACGGGGGACGCTAAAGAGATGGCTGAAGAGATGATCTTCGAGAAGAAAGGTGGGACGGCCTATATCACCCTGAATCGCCCGGAACAAAAAAATGCCATCAATCTGGCCGTAAGACAGGGGCTCTGCGAGGCCTGGGAGGAAATCGAACAGGATCCGGATATCCGGTCGGTCATCCTTACGGGCGGGGAGAAGGTCTTTTCGACCGGTCAGGATGTGGTGGAGCTGGCGGAGTTCAAAAAACAGGACCCCTTGGGAAATCTGCCGCTGAACGACCTTCGAACCTTCGGGGCGGAGGTGAAAAAGCCGGTCATTGCGGCCGTGAGCGGGCATTGCCTGGGGTTCGGATTTCTCATGACCATGGTGGCCGCCGATATCCGTATTGTTTCGGATACGGCCCGGTTCGGCATGCCCGAGATCAAGGTCGCCGTCCCTCCCTCCCTCGGCATCCCGCCCATCGTGGCCAGACATTTCCCCCCGGCCATGGCCATGGAACTCTTCCTGACCGGGGAGAGCATCACGGCGGAAGATGCCTTTCGGGTGGGGTTTGTCAACAAGGTCGTTCCTCCCGAAAAGCTCCTTTCAGCGGCTGAGGAAGTCACCGAAAAAATCAACCGGTTCAGCCCGTTGATCACAAAAAACATCAAGGCGGTGTACCGGCAGGTGATTGCGCCTGATCCTGGGGATATGGCCTTTTCCGAGGCCATGTGCCTGCTGGGTCGCCACAGTGAAGACTATCTGGAGG
>CAYNYM010000509.1:0-3111 GCA_964401325.1 uncultured Desulfobacteraceae bacterium
TGATGCTGTCGTATTCCTCTTTTGAATCGATGATAAGCCGGTCCACCTCATGGGTGAAAAGATCACGCACAGCCCGCTCTGAGATGGACAGATCCTGGTAGAGCAGACCTGGAGAGGTCAGTTTCGACATTTTTTTCTGAATATCGGACCAGAGTTTTAATAGAAAATCCATCTCGGACTTGAGTTTGTGAGCGTCGGCGCCTTCACTGACTGTCCTGACAATGAAACCCATAGGGTTGGGTCTGATTTCCTGAACCATGTTTCTCAGTCGTACCCGCTCATCGGGACCTTCAATCCGTCTGGAAATGCCGATATGATTGACTGTGGGCATGAGAACGAGGTGCCTGCCCGGTAGGGAAACATGGGAGGTAAGGCGTGCCCCTTTGGTGCCGATGGGTTCCTTGGATATCTGCACCATGATATCCTGACCCTCGTGAAGAAGATCCTCGATGTTAAAGGAAATACCGGCAAGGGGATCATGCCGTGTCTCATCAGGAATCTCGGACAATGATTCTCCGTTCTCAGAGTTGTTGTGAAGCATCATTTGTTCCAGATCCAGAAAATCTTTGTACACGTCCGAGACATAGAGGAACGCACTTCTGTCCAGGCCGATATCCACAAAGGCCGCCTGCATGCCCGGCAGAACCCGAACCACCCTGCCACGATAAATATTTCCCATGAGTTCCTGACCGGTTTTTCTCTGTATGTGGAGTTCAGCCACGACGCCGTTTTCGACCAACGCCACTCTGGTCTCATGGGGTCTTGTATTGATGATGAGTTCATTGGACATGTTTAGGCCGGGTCTTGTTCCTTTAGGGATTATTTAAAAGCCCTTGCCAAGTTTAAAACCGGAATCCATTCCGATGAATTTCCGGTTATCCCCTTAAGATGAGGGAATGTTTTATGCCCAGGATATTAACGCATAACCTGCTTGATCTTCAATGTTTTTATTCTTTCCACCTCACGGTCTTTAAGACGGAAAATTTCCCTAACGATATCAACAGGTTTTAAGGCTGGTCCATTTGTATGCCTCAAGATCAGTTTCAATTCCGAGGGTGATACCGGAATTATTTTGTCCACTATTTTCTTGGCGTCAACAATCCGCTCCCCCTTGACTCCCTTTTTGGTGACGGGAAAGGACACAGCCTCAAAGAATCTTTCCAAATCGAGCTTATTGAATTCTGTGCCCTCAAGTGTGATGAGAAAATGGCTTTCCTGCAATTTCGGCATCTTTGTCTCAAAGCTGACGTCTTCGACCGTAATGATTTGGATGCCGTTGGGAAGTTGCCGACCCAACGCCTCCCTTCCCGTGCCGTTGGAGATGCGGTCATAGGAGAGGATGTCCACCGTTTCCTGGAGGCTTTCGGTACCCACGGGCAATGCGGCAGCGAAGGACACTTTGGGCATGGGATGGAACCCCTTTGAGTAAACGAGATTCAGTCCCGCCCTTTTAAAGGCCCGGATAAAAAGACGTGCAAGTTCGAGATGGCTCAGATATCTGGCATGCTCCGTTTTTGTAAACGTCATTCGATATTTTCTGCTGATTTGGGATCCTTGATCGGCACACCGCTCTCCCGCCGGATTAGGGACCACCCAGTCCTTGAAAAGGACTGGGTCAATGGCCTTATGATCGCAAACGCCGCATTCGAGACATTTCTCCCGGCAATCCGGAGTCGTCTCTCCATTCAGGGCCTTTTGATATTCTTTCTTGAGATAGACCTTTCTCACACCGGATTCGATATGATCCCATGGCATGGTCTCCTCCAGGGATCTTGATCTGTAGAGATAGAATTCCGGATTCAAGCCCGTTTGGTGAAAAGCCTTTTCCCACAAATCCTTTCTGAAATGTTCTCCCCACGCATCGAATCGTGCCCCCATCCTCCAGGCCGCGATCAAGGCCGGGCACAATCTTCGATCTCCCCGTGAAAAAACGCCCTCTAACCAGCTCATTTCAGGCTGATTCCATTTGACGCGGACACGACGATTTTTGCTGAATGCCTTCTGCACGAGTCCTATGCGATATCGTCCCTCGTCCAAAGAAATCTGGGGGACCCACATAAAGGGTGTATGGGCCTTTGGTACGAAAACAGCAACGCTCACATTCAGGTTGGCCTTCTTTCCCCCGCCCCCGGTAATAGCCAGGACCTCTTTTGAGAGTCGGACGATGTCAATGACATCCTCCTCCGTCTCCTCGGGCAAGCCCACCATAAAATAGAGTTTTATCAATTTCCAGCCCGCATCGTAAACCTCCCGGACCGAGTTTAGGATAGCTTCATTGGTCAGTCCCTTGTTGATGGTCTTTCGGAGTCTGTCGTTTCCGGTCTCCGGAGCCATCGTGAAACCGGTCTTTCGGACCCTTTTGATCTGTTCAAGCCAAAGAGGATCCAGGCTGTCGATCCTCAAGGAAGGCAAACTCACGGCAACTCTCTGTTTTGATTGTCGATCCATCAATGTCCGGATCAGAGGCCCAATACAGCTGTAATCCCCGGAACTCAGGGACAGCAGGGAGACTTCCTCAAATCCCGTCGCCTTGAGTGCCTCCTCGGCATGCCCTATAATCTTCCGGGGATGCCGTTCGCGAACGGGCCGGTAAATCATGCCGGCCTGACAAAATCGACAACCGCGGGTGCACCCGCGGGCGATCTCAATCGCCAATCGATCATGCACCAGCTCCGTGAAGGGAACAACCGGAGACACCGGCAGGGGATGACTGTCAAGATCAGTTACGACAGCCTTCTTGACACCACGATACCCGGGAAGCTTGGGTTCGATATCATGGACGATTCCTTCCCGATCATATTGAATTTCAAAGAATCGAGGGACATACACCCCCCTAAGGGTCGCCAATTCCGATAAGAGCTCTTCTTTTGAACCTCCCTCAAAACGTTTTGCTCTTCGCAAAACCTTGCATAGATCAAGAAAGACTTCTTCACCGTCACCCACAACAATGGCGTCGAAAACAGGCGCGATGGGTTCAGGGTTAAAGCATGCGGGCCCTCCGGCTATAACCAGGGGAAACGGTCCGTTCCTCTCTTCAGACAAGAAGGGAATACCCGATAGATCCAGCATGGTCAGGACATTCGTGAAGGAAAGTTCGTGCTGCAGGCTGAA
>CAYNYM010000510.1:0-3109 GCA_964401325.1 uncultured Desulfobacteraceae bacterium
TGCTGAATTTGAGGCGATCCATGATCTCCCCGGCAAGTTCCGCGCTCGCCTCCTCGTGTCCGTAAAAACGAAACGTTCCCGCAATCTTTGCCCTGACCCTGGGCTTTGCGATATCGTGGAGAAGAGCGGTCAACCGCATGACGGGTTCGGCGTCCACCCGATCCACCGTATCCAGGATGTGCCTGTAAATGGTGAAACGGTGATACCGGGTATTCTGTCGCCTGCGATATCCTTCCAGGAGTTCAGGCAGAAAAAATTCGAGAAGGGCCGTCCGCCGCAGCATATTGAAGCCGATAGAGGGCTTCGGGCACATCAATATCTTCATTAATTCATCCCGAATCCTCTCCTTTGCGACCGCGGCGATCTGGTCCGCCATTTCGGTAACGACCTGCAGGGTCTGTTTCTCGATCTTAAACCGAAGTTCCGTGGCCACCCTAACGGCACGCAGAAGTCGAAGCGGATCCTCGAGGAACCGCTCACGGGGATCCCTTACGGCCCGGACCAGTTTTCCGGAGATGTCCAACCTGCCCCCGTGGGGATCAATGAGCCTGTCTTCCTGCGGGTCATAGGCCATGGCATTGACCGTAAAATCCCGGTACCCAAGGTCTTCGTCTATGGTCGTGCCATTTTCAAAGGCGGTCCTGAAGGGCGTCACCTCATAGGACTTATCGTTGTCCAAGAGGGTGACGGTATCGTGTTTGAGTGAAAAATGGCTTATATCTTCAAATAATGCCGCAATCTCTTCAGGCCTTGCCGATGTCGCGATATCCCAGTCCGACACCTTCCTGTGCATGAGCATGTCTCTGACCGCGCCGCCGACAATGTAGGCCTGATGTCCCGAATCCCTCAGCCGATTCAATACGGTGGATACGAATTCAGGTGTCCCGGCCTTTTTCCAAGATCTCATTCTGCAACTCCAAGCCCTATTTTTTCAACAGGATAGCATAAATCAAAACAAACCCCAACAGAGGCATGGGCCGAAAATCCATCGCCTCATTTGCATGTTGTGCCTGAAATCAGGATATTTAGGATAACGCCCGATCACCGGCAAGGGATGAGGTGTCTGTTCCACTCAAAGGCGGGAGCAAGGATCTCCTTGCAAAGGCCATCCCCGGATGTGCGGGAAAGAATGATACCTTGAGGTTGGATCAGTGCACCCGTTTTTCACTTGACATGGCGTGTTTGATGCCTGAAATTGTTTTATTTCCGTTCCACTTTCCAGCCTCTGGATGATGCGGTCTGGCACTATTCAGGCAGGGGCTGAAGTCCAATGTAACGGTTTTGCTTTTTGAAACGCATCTGGCCATGGATTGGTCATGACAATCTCTTTTCAAAAGGCTGACCTCATAAGTCCACTCTAATTGGGAGTATCACCATGCTGAATCCTGAAAAAATCTTGGGAGGTCTGTTGCGAGGGAGTTCTCGCGGCAGCGGAATGTTTGGGAAACTCGGCGCCGGGTCCGTCGGTCTCGGGCTTCTGGGTGTCGCCATGGAAGCCGCCGAGCATTACATGAACAAGGCAAGGGCGCCCCAAGGCTCAGGTCCGCCGCCCGTACCGGGCGGTGCCCCGTCGACTCCGCCGCCGCAACCACCGGGTGCGGAACCCACACCTCCGCCGGCTCCCGGTGCACCCTCCACCACCGCCGGACCGACCCCGGTTGAAGGTCCCGGGGATTCGGTTTTGCTGATTCGCGCCATGATTGCGGCGGCCAATGCGGACGGGATAATCGACGAAGACGAACGGGGACGTATCCTGGACAGGCTCAAGGCCGTAGAGCTCACTTCCGAAGAGCATGCCTTCGTCTCCCACGAACTACTATCCCCCTGCGATCTGGACACCATCCTGAGCGGTGTGAAGTCGCCGGAGACCGCCAAACAGGTCTACGCCGTTTCCCTGATGGCCATAGAGGTGGACACCGATGCCGAACGGGAACACATCAAGACCCTGGCCGATCGTCTCGGGCTGGACGAGGCCGCGTTGGGTGAAATCCACCGGGATCTCGGGATCGACTGGCCCTAAAATGAAGATCATGACGTCTACGGACGGTTTTTCGAGGAGGATCAGACATGTCACAATGGTATTTGAGCTATGACGGTAAACAAACGGGACCGATGGACCATGCCCGGGCGATCTCCCAGGCCCGCAGTAACCCAAACGGCTTTGCCTGGAAAGCCGGCTTTAACGATTGGCAGCCTATCTCCCGGGTGCCGGAGTTAAACTCCGCCGAACCGCCCGCAACCGCCCCGCCGACTGCCCCAAGCGGGGCCGATGTGATCGACTATAAGGTCTTGGGTGCCGAGATGCAATTCGTGGAAGTCGAACTCGATCCCGGCGAAAGTGCCATTGCAGAGGCCGGTGCCATGATGTACAAGGATGCCCGCGTGGAGATGCAGACCATCTTCGGTGACGGTTCTGCGTCCTCGGACGGAGGAGGTTTCCTTGACAAACTTCTCGGGGCGGGCAAACGCCTTCTCACCGGGGAAAGCCTTTTTATAACCGTTTTCACCCATGCCGGGCAGGGGAAGGCCCATGTCGCCTTCGGAGCCCCCTATCCCGGCAATATTATCCCTGTATCCCTGCCTGACGTGGGAGGCACCTTGGTCTGCCAGAAAGACAGCTTCCTCTGTGCCGCAAAGGGGGTTGCCATCGGCATCTATTTCCAGAAAAAGATACTCACGGGTCTTTTCGGCGGCGAAGGATTTATCATGCAAAAGCTGGATGGGGACGGCATGGTATTCGTTCACGCCGGGGGAACCGTGATTGAACGCACCCTGTCCGCAGGTGAAGTGCTGCATGTAGACACAGGCTGTGTCGTTGCCTTTCAACCGAGCGTTGATTTCGATATCCAACAGGCCGGAGGGATCAAGACGGCGCTTTTCGGTGGCGAGGGCTTCTTCTTTGCCACCCTCAGGGGACCGGGTAAGATCTGGCTCCAGTCCCTGCCCTTCTCACGTCTTGCCGGCAGAATGCTTGAAGCCGCACCCCAAAAGGGAGGAAGCGTCGGCGAAGGATCGATACTCGGAGGCCTTGGCAATTTCATTGACGGGGACAATTAGTGTAACTACTCAGCTAGATAGGCTGTAGGCATTTAGGCTGTGAGGTACCGCA
>CAYNYM010000511.1:0-3101 GCA_964401325.1 uncultured Desulfobacteraceae bacterium
TCAAGGTCATGCTCGATGAATACTACCAGGCAAGGGGCTGGGACCCGGAGACCGGAATCCCTGCAAGGGAAAAGCTGACGGAACTGGGTCTCGATTATGTGGCAGAGCAACTCAAACTCTAGAGGGAATCATGCCTGTTTTCCAGAGGGATTCCCGGATAAATAACCAGATCCTCGATGTGCATTCTTTCTCCCGGCAGGTCCGAAAGATCCACAGAAAATTCCGTTCCACCGGAAAACTTCGGAGGCAGAAAAGAACGCAATGAGGGGAAGACTTTGACGGTTATCAATGTAATCAGGGGGTAGGAGATAAATGGCGCCCCCCGTCCAGATCCAGGGTGATGCCCGTCAACCATGAACTTTGATCCGAGACCAGAAAAAGAGCGGCGTCCGCCACGTCTTCGGGGTTCCCGTTTTTACCCGCTAACTCCGATATCGATGCATCCCCCGCTTGGTGCTCCGCCGGTTTCTCTTCTTCTGCCACCGCAGGGCATATGAGATTGACCCGGATATTGTCCGATGAAACCTCCTTGGCCATAACCCGGGAAAGCATTTGCAGGGCCGCATGGCTTGCGCAATAGACCCCTATTCCGGCAAAGGCGGTGCCCCCCGCGATTGATGAGATGTTGATCATGGAACCCCCTCCCGCCTCTCGCATCTCGGGGAGGACGGCCACCATCAGACGCCAGGTGGCATAGGCATGGGTATCCATGAGTTCCATCCACAAACCGGGGTCGGTTTTATCAAGTTTTCCCTCCTGCTTCAGGTCGTTGTTGTTGACCAGGATATCGATTCTGCCGGTCTTTTCCAGGGCCTTTTCCATGAGGATTTTCACATCCTCTTTCTTTCTGACATCCCCCGTGACGCCCCAGACGCGGTCACCCCCCGAATCAATCGTCTCACAGGCCTCTCTAATGCCCTCTGCCTCCGGCCCGAAAAGCACAATCCGTGCACCTTCATGGTGGAAACGTCTGGCAATTTCCAGGCCTATCTCTGAATGACCCCCGGTGATGACGGCCGTTTTGTTTTCGATGAGTCCCATTCTACTCCTCTCATGCCGGTTTTCTTGAGTTTACCGGGTTTCCCCCGCAGGAGACCCCCTTTACAAAAGCCTTCAGCAAGATGCATATCCGCGGCATGTATACAGGAACCATGGGTTGCCGACCTGAAGGCATCAAAGCCTAAACTATTAAATATAGGTCAATCAAAACGGATGGTCAAATAAAAAATATCGTGTAAATTGGAAGGATTAAGCGCTGATGACCGCATTCATGCTACTTTTTTCTCGTAAATATAAATTGGCCTTACGACAACAAGGCTTGGGCCCTCAATTCCTGCATCACGCCATTCCTTGTCCGACGATGCGCACATCTCGTACCCTCTTCACGGCAATGGGAATCAACATTGAATTCCTTTCTCAGCCACAGCTTAATCTCATCGTTGAGAGCATACACGCCTTTACGCCTTGCACTTCCCTTGAGAAACCGTTCTTTCATTGCCTTCGGGATATCGATTCTTGCAAGTTCAATGGCCTGCTCCGAATTCCGTTTGATCAGGTAGACGCAGGGGTCAATTTCCCAGGTGTCGACGACAAAGTAATAGGAAAGATCCTCTTTTGAGCGGACCATTTTGCCGTGACTCCAGTTATTGCCCCATTCCAGGTATAGTGTGACGGCCTCTTCCGGCGTCATATCCCAATCAATGGCATTGACGATCTCCAGATCTTTTTTTATGTCACCCAACGTCATCATAGTGGTTCCCCCCGGATTTATAGGTTTTTCACATTCAATCACTCCCTGACATCCATGTGTCAATCTAACCATAACAATAGGGAGAATCAAGCCGGCAAACGTCTCTTCTTTTCGTCCCGCATCTTTCAAATCACAAAAGCCCGCTCTTTTCACCTTCTGCCGGACAACCCGATATCAAAAAAGGTTGTGTAAGGGTCTGTTTGAAGATAAATTGTCCCTAATGTTGCATAACCTGAATCCTGTAAAATTCGGGAATGACCCGATTCAGCCACAAGCCTGTGACAAAGGGAAAAGAATGTTGGCCGATCTTCAGGGACAAATCGAGAGAATCACTTACACCAACGACGAAAACGGGTATACCGTGGCCAAGATGAAGGTTTACGGTCAGCGTGATCTTGTCACCATTGTCGGGAACCTTATGGCTCCTATCCCCGGTGAAATCATAAAAATGAAAGGGGAATGGGCGAACCACCCGAAATACGGGGAGCAGTTCAAAATCGTGCAGTACTCATCCATGGTACCGGCATCTGTCTATGGGATTCAAAAATACCTGGGTTCCGGTCTCATCAAAGGCATCGGTCCGGTCATGGCCAAGCGGATCGTCAGGAGATTTGGAAAAGAGACCCTCGATATCATTGAAAAGGATATTGAGAGGCTGTCGGAAGTCGAGGGGATCGGCAAAAAAAGAATCGGGATGGTCAAAAGGGCCTGGGACGACCAGAAGGAGATCCGCGAAGTCATGCTCTTCCTTCAGACTCACGGCGTAAGTTCCGGATATGCAACCAAAATTTTCAAGCAATACGGCAATCTCTCCATCCAGGTGGTCAGACAAAATCCCTACCGCCTGGCCACGGACATCTTCGGAATCGGTTTTGTTACCGCGGACGGCATTGCTGAAAAGCTCGGATTCAAAAAGGATTCCGAACTGCGGGCTGCGGCGGGGATCCTTTACGTTCTGCACCGGCTTTCCGATGAAGGCCACGTTTATTATCCCTATGAGGCCTTGGTGGAAAAATGCCGGGACATCCTGCAGGTAGGTCGTGAGGTTATCGTCAAGGCCTTCGCCGACATCTCCTTTGAGAAAAAAATTATCATCGAGAACTTAAACGAAGGTGATTTTCTTGAAAACAACAAGGCCGTGTACCTGGCCAAATTTCATCATTCCGAGATCCGTATCGCCACCCGAATGAAAACCCTGACCCATGCCCCGAAAGCCATTCGCAAAATCGACACCGACTCCGCGATTGACTGGGTGCAGAATCAACTGGCCATGGAACTGGCTGATAAGCAGATTGAGGCCGTCAAATGTGCGGCCGAAAGCAAGGCGATGGTGATCACGGGCGGACCCGGC
>CAYNYM010000512.1:0-3095 GCA_964401325.1 uncultured Desulfobacteraceae bacterium
GCGGTCTGGAAATCGAAACCATTGATGAGGCAATCGAAGAAAACTGTATCCCCTATTTTTATGAAGGAGAAACGGAACATGGTCCGGTTTGCGCCTCTTGTGTGGATCAAATGATATGCCGGGGCGAAGACGGAAAAATGGACTTGAAGGTCGAGTACCGGGGAAAGGTCCAGTATCTGGATGTCGACTATTTCGGTGAGACCCGAAATGATCTTCCCCCAATAAGAATCAGGGTCTCTGATGAAAGGGAAAAACAATTGCATTAGGGCCCTGATTGCAGGAAGGATCTTTACCCTAATACTTCAGGTGCCTGACTGGGTCCCACCCCATGTAAAGCATAAAATGCCCTGTCCGGCATCTGCAACGAAGCCTTCGTCAGATTTTTCTACCCACGATCAACAGACGGGCACTCACACCGATCATTTCCGGACTCTCGACAAACCGGTGAAAGACATCCCTGACAATGGCGTAGGTTGAATCCTCCTCAAGGGCCGTCATCTGATCCTTATTCGCAGGGAAAGACAGGAAGGGACAGACGGCAGCCACGTGCAGGACATCCAACCCGCATGAGATGAACAGTTCGCGCACCTCCTCTGGTGAAAAACTCCTGAGAGAAAACCCGCCTTTCGTCTGGGTGATTCCGGAATCCAGGACTTCGGCGGCTCGTGCCCAATTGTTTTCACGCGCAAGGTCCAAGGCCATGCGATATCGGTTTGACACGTCGCAGACCACATACCCTCCCCCTTTCACGACTCGGCGCATCTCCTCCACGGCCTTACGCTGGTCATCGCACAGACCCACGGGTTCCCCCAGGGCCAATGCCATGTCAAAGCTCCCGTCCTCCAGTGTGTGCATGTCGCAAATATCCAGCACATGGCAGGCATCCACACGGTCCTTCACTCCCCGCTTGTGGAGCTCCTCGGAGGCAAGGCGCACCATTTCCGGCGAAAAATCAGAAAGCACCACCCGATGCCCCAGAGGGGCCAAACGGTACACCCAGCGTCCCGTGCCACAGCCGGCCTCCAGAACACGACCCTTCCCGGCCGGCAAGAGAGGCTCGATAAATTGCCAACAGGCCGCCTCATACAAAGCGGCACTGCGCGTCATTTCCTTTTGCTGCATGTTTTCCAACCGGGATTTGGCGCGGGAATCCCACCAATCGCGGGCAGTTTTGTCAACCATGAAGATTCTTCCTTTCTGCAAAAGTATTTTGTCATATAACTCTTTTCGCTCTTATAAGATACCAAAGAAGTAACCATCACCATGGCCCCGATCGCGACACCGATTTGTCTATTGGTCACATTTTTTCCTTTTGAAGGACCTCCGGATTTACGAACCTGTTTCATGATGTGTTGATCTGGGCCTTCTATCCGAATCCAAGCCGAACCGGAACGGACAAGATAGGCTTGGATCATTATTCCTTATTAACATTATAAAGGAGAAAAAAAATGGCTTTAATTCGAACCATTTCACCGGAAGAGGCCACGGGCCGTGTTCAAGAAATCTACGAAAACATGATGAAGGTTGCCCCGGTCGTCCCGAAACCCCTTCAGATGTTGAGTTCCAGCCCGGAACTGCTCTCCATTATGTTCCAGTCCATCTCGTATTTTTCCAAAAATCCGAGCTTCAGTCCACTCCTGCTGGCACACATCCGTCTCCTGGTGGCCCATCGATTCGACTACGGATATTGCGTCATGTTCAATTCCAGCATCCTGCAGATGGTGACAGACATCACCGACGACCAGCTCGAACTCCTCAAAAAGGACCCGTCCGCGGCCTCGCTTGAAGACAAGGAAAAGCACCTGCTTCTTTTTGTTCTGAATGCAGTGGATAAACCGGAAGAGATCGATCACAAGGACGTATCGGACCTGCGTGAACTGGGCTGGACAGATAAGGAGATCCTGGAGGCAACAAATTACGCGGCGGATATGGTCCGGCACGGTATTCTTTTCAAGGCCTTTAAGATAGATGAGGCGTGACTCTTGATATGTTTTAAGAGTACACGCATCAGCAACACTAACGTTTAAAACGGGTAACTGTTCAGGTTGTTTAGGCTGTAGTCTAAAGGCTATTCGTTTCCGAACCCTTCGCTATCCGCGCATTGATCGAAGCAGGGCGCCCAAAACCTTCTCGGCTTCCACAATACATTTCTTCTTTGGGGAATTCCCTGGTTGCCCGATAGATCAGAAGTATCACTTCATCAGCCAATTCAAACGCTGTGAGTTTCCTATCATCACGCATGTTTTCTTCCTGCGGTACCTCACAGCCTAAATACCTACAGCCTATCTAACTGAGTAGTTACTAAAACGGCACGCTAACGTCGCACAGCACAAAAAACGCAGACAAGGGCACACCTTTGCCACCATGAGCCTATCTAAGGGGGAAGCATTGGATGGATTCGACATATACTGAGGCATACATCGTGCCCCTCAGATGATCTTCACGAAATACTATGCCTGGATGCCGAAGGATCGAAACTGGGAATGGCGGTTCGGCAATGATGAGAGTTTTTGATTCATTGACCCGGTCCAAGAAAAAGGTCTAGCCTAAGAGACATTTTGACCTTGGAGCTTGCGGTTCTCGCCTAAAGAGGTGCTTTATTTATTCAACATGATGTTTTATAATCCATTAAACAAGTCACAAAATAGAGAGGAACAAATGGCAAAGAATTTCACCCTCGAATACTGGCAGGATGATGATTGGTACGTCGGTATGCTCAAAGAGGTTCCGGGCGTATTCAGCCAAGGCGAAACTCTGGAAGAGTTAGAGGAAAATATTAGAGATGCTTATCGCCTAATGATCGAAGATATGCCGGCGGTTCCCCATATGGCGTCACAATCGAAAGAGATAGAGGTCATTATTTGAAACGTAAAGACCTTATTCGTCGGCTTGTTGATGCCGGATGTTGTTTGAAACGCCACGGCAAAAGACATGACCTGTATGAGAATCCCTCAAACGGCAGGAAGTCGCCCGTACCAAGGCATGCCGAAATCAAAGAAACCCTGTGTGAATTGATTAAGAAGCAACTCGGCATCTGAAGAGTTCGTTACAGATGATCTTCACGAAATACTATGCCTGGATGCCCAAAGAGACGA
>CAYNYM010000513.1:0-3087 GCA_964401325.1 uncultured Desulfobacteraceae bacterium
GCTATCCACGCATTGATCGAAGCAGGGCGCCCAAAACCTTCTCGGCTTCCACAATACATTTCTTCTTTGGGGAATTCCCTGGTTGCTCGATATGTGATCACGCATATTCCCTTCCTGCGGTACCTCTCGGCCTAAATGCCTAAAGCCTATCTAGCTTAGTAGTTACCAACGGGCGTGGATAAAAAAATTTTGGTTGCTTAAGATGCTTGTTTTCTCGTATCTTTTCATCCTGAAAGACGGAGAAGAACGAAAACTCTTGGAGGATCTGACAAGAGAAATGGAACTGGTCGGTAGGGCCATGGGTGTGCCGCGCCATAATGAAATGTACGAATCCCTGCGACACAGTTGAGGACACATGAAGATAGACAAGATCATCGACGATTTAGTGGAAGAACTCCGGCCCCTGCGTTTCGGACCGCCCGTGACCCATGTCTACAACCCCCTTGAGTACGCGGGGGCGGCTTACAGGGAGTATGTGCGGCGGTACGGGAACTCCCGGAAAGAGGCGATATTTCTCGGCATGAACCCCGGGCCGTGGGGCATGGCACAGACGGGCATTCCCTTTGGGGAGATCTCGGCCGTCAAAGAGTGGCTGCGCATCAAGGTCCCGGTGGGCGCACCCCCGGATATGCACCCCAAACGGCCGGTCGAGGGTCTCGCCTGCAGGCGAAGCGAGGTCAGCGGAAGACGATTGTGGGGGTGGGCCGGCAGGACCTTTGGCACGCCTGAAAGATTCTTTTTCCGTTTCTTTGTGGCCAATTACTGCCCCCTGCTCTTTATCGAGGAGAGCGGCCGGAACCGGACCCCCAACAACCTTCGGGCCGCCGAAAGGAGGCCCCTGATCGAGATCTGTGATCGGGCCCTGCGAAGGACCATGGTGGAAATGAATCCCGGTTCCGTGGTGGGCGTGGGGCGGTTCGCGGAAGAGCGGGCCCGTAAGGCATTAAGCGAAACGGGCATCCCCGTCGGCGGAATCACCCATCCCAGCCCGGCCAATCCCAGGGCCAATAGGGGGTGGGAGCCCCTGGTTGGAAGAGAACTCTCCGCCATGGGGATCGCGCTTTGATCCGGGTTGGGGACCTAAACTGAGACAAGAGTTGCTCAATACAGGAGAAGTGAGATAATGGAGAAAAAAATAGAGGTGACTTTCCCGGGTGGCATGCAGGTAGATGCCCAGGTCGAGGGGATCATTGTCAAAACGGATCAGGCCGTCAAGAATGGGGGCGACGGTTCGGCGCCCGAACCCTTCCAACTGTTCCTAGCCTCGATCGCAACCTGTGCGGGCGTCTATGCCCTGGATTTTTGCAATGCGCGTCAGATCCCCGCTCAGGACATGACCCTGACCATGCACTGTGACTTTGATCCGACCGCCGTTCGATGCCGGAATATGCGTCTTGACCTGAAATTGCCCCGGGGCTTTCCCGAGAAATACAGAAAGGCCATCATTCGGGTCATGGATTTATGTTCGGTAAAGAAAAATATCCTGGACCCACCGGAATTCGAGATCCTTACACACGAAACCGCTTGATTTCGTAGAAAAAAGCCCATCATGAGAAAAATACGGACGGCCTGCACCCGGGATTGCTATGACACCTGCGGCCTGATGGTCACAATCGACGATTCGGGCAGGGTCCTTTCCGTCCGGGGTGATCCGGATCACCCCATCACACGGGGACGGACCTGCACCCGGGCCGCAAGGGATCATGAAAGGGCCTACAAGAACCGGGTAGAGACCCCCTTCCTTCGCGAAGGGCCGACCTTCCGGCGGATTGCCTGGGGGAAGGCCCTGGAAATTCTGGCAGAACGAATCGGGCGTGTCCTGGAGACCCACGGCCCGGAGGCCCTCCTCTTTCTGGCCTACGCCGGCAACATGGGCCTGCTCACCGAGCTCTATCCCCAGAGGCTGTGGCATGCCCTCGGCGCGACGCAGACCGATTATGCCCTGTGCAGCCAGTCCGGCCACACGGGGCTTGCCCTTCACTACGGCCACTCCTACGGCATCATGCCCGAGGACCTGCCCTCCATGGCGCTCATCGTGTTCTGGGGATTCAATGCGGCCGTAAGCGCCCCACACATCTGGTCCCTGGCCCGGGAGGCCGCTCAAAGGAGAGGCGCAAGGATCGCGGTCATCGATCCCATCAGGACCCGGACCGCCGAAAACGCCGATCTTTGGATCCGGCCGAGACCCGGGAGCGACGTGGCCCTCGCCTACGGAATCATGCATCGCCTCATCCGCAGGCACGCCGTGGACCCGGTCCATATTGGCGCGTGGACCCAAGGGTTTGAGGCCCTGAAGCAGGAGGCCCTCAACTGGCCCCCGGAAAGGGTCGAGAACGCCTCCGGGGTGACCCGTAAACAGATCGAGGACCTGGCGGAGGCCTACGACAGGGAGAGGCCGAGCGCCACCATGATCGGCATCGGACTCCAGAAATGCGACGAAGGGGCGGATCAGGTCCGGGCCGTTTCTCTGATTCCGGCCCTGTTGGGCAGGCACCGGGGATTTTTCTACGGAAACGGCGAGGCCTTCAGTTTCGACAAAGACCCCCTGAATGGCAGGGCGCGGTCGAAGAGGGCATCGAAGATCGTCAGACAGGTCGCCCTGGCCGACCTTGTGCGCCGGGGCGCATTCAAGCTCATCCATGTTTGCGGCATGAACCCGGCCCTGACCCTCCCCAACCAGCGGGCCTTCAGGAAGGGCATGTCAAGGAAAGACGTGTTCACGGCCGTTCACGAGACCCACTGGTCGAAGACCGCCGAACTGGCCGATCTCGTCCTCCCCGCACCGACCTTTCTTGAAAAAGACGACGTGGTCGTTCCCTGGGGCCACGGATATGCCCGGCTGGCCCCAAGGGCCCTGGCATCGATCACGGACTCGCGAACCGAGATCTGGGTCATGCAGGAACTGGCAAGGCTTCTGGACCTGAAAGACGGGGGGCTCTTTGAAGATCCGTGGCAGGCGGTCCGGTCGGCCCTGAAGGTCGCCCTCGAAGAGGGCGACCTCGAGGCCCTGTTCGCGGGCGAGCCTGTGAAGCTCAGAAAAAAACCGGTCGATCTCTACTCGACACCCTCGGGAAAGATCGAGTTTTA
>CAYNYM010000514.1:0-3084 GCA_964401325.1 uncultured Desulfobacteraceae bacterium
ACCCCCCGTTTCAAGGACATGACCAGTGCCTCCAGGAAATACACCATCCCGCTGCTTGAATATTTTGACCGCTCTCAGATTACCGTGAGGGTTGGAGACAGCAGGGTTTTGAGGAAAAAATAATCCCCCACACGGAAAATGGATTTCATGAACATCTCAACAGCCCTCAGGGCCTGCAACCAGGAATTTTTTTAAGCACAGAGAGTCACTTGACTACCTTGATTGATGTCTGCAATTTATGAAAACCTTGACCCATCCGATCTCTGGACCGCCCTGGCACTGGAATCGAGAGAACATTTGGCTCTCGTAGGCGGGGGCGGCAAGACGACCCTCATGTCCGCCTTGGCCGGGGTCGCCCGGAAGGCCGGGAAAAGGGTTCTAGCCACCACGACGACCAAGCTGTGGCACCATGAAGCCCTGTCATCACCCCCTGTCATATTTGTTCAGTCCGGCGTTTCCTGGAAAAAGGATCTCATGGAAGACCTTCGGACCCAAGGGCATGCCTTTCTGGCTGAAAAAGTACTGGCTTCCGGAAAGGTGCAGGGGATCAGTCCTTTCCTTGCCGATGATCTGTTCCAAAAAGAGATCGTGGATTATCTGATCGTAGAGGCCGACGGCGCCGCCGGACGCCCTGTAAAGGCCCATGCCGATCATGAGCCCGTTATTCCGGCCTCTGCCACCAAGGTGGTGGCCCTACTGGGGCTGGAGGCCCTGGGCAGGCCCCTCTTTTCTGAGACGGTCTTTAGAGAGGATCTTTTCAGCGCACTCACGGGTTGTGATCCGGGGGAGACGCTTTCGCCTGCGGTTCTATTCAAGCTCATTTCAAATCCGCAGGGCATCTTCAAGGGGGCACCGGCTTGCGCCAAAAAAGTTGTTTTTCTCAACAAGGCCGACTTGCTCGCGCGGGATCATCTGGCAAGCGAGCTGGTCGACCTTTTACTGAGCGATCAAACCCGGGAATTTTACCGGGTCATTATCGGCGCTCTGGCAAAGGATCAGTATTTCATCGCAAGGAGAAGGGATGGAGGATATTTTCCTAAAGATCGTTGACGTGCATGAAAGCGGTCGTTTTGCCGTCCTTGCGACACTTATCAAGCTCAGTGGTTCCGCCCTCAGAGGGACCGGGACCAAGTGTCTGATCCTGGAGGACGGATCCTTTGAGGGGACGGTGGGAGGCGGCCTTCTGGAGGCCAGGGTTCTGAAGGTCGCGGAGGAAATTTTTTTCACACTGGCCCCTGAGCGGTTGCATTTTGTTTTAAAGGGAAAGGACGTGGCTGAGTCGGAAATACTTTGCGACGGTGACACGGAGGTGTTTCTGGAGCCCATACCGCCCGGGAGTCTCACGACCCTGGAAATCTACAAAAGGGTCGCGGAAATTCAAAAAAGGGTGGTTCCGCGGTCATGGCCACCCTCCTTGATAAAAAAATGTGGGGGGGAAGGGTGAGCCGCCCAAAATAATAGTGGAGACTGACGGGAATGCCTACCTTGTCGTCGTGACAAGGGGCCATTTGCATGACAAGAATGTGCTGCAGCAATGCCTGGGCACCGGGGCAAAATATATCGGCATGATCGGCAGCCGAAAAAAAACCGACATCATCTATCAAGAACTCAGAGAGGAAGGGGTGGGGCAGGACGAAATCGATCGGGTCCATGCACCCATTGGCCTGGAGATCGGGGCCGAGACCCCGGAAGAAATCGCCGTAAGCATCGTGGCCGAACTGATCAAGGTCAGGGCCGGCTTAGAGGAGGAATAGAGATGGGAGACACCTATCAGACATGGTTGTGGCAAAAATTGGGCGAAAAAACCGTAACGGCTTTAAAAAAACATGGGTTTGACGCCCACTTTGTCTCGAATATTGACGAGGCCCGCGATCTGATCCTGGGTATGATCTCGGCCTACGGCACCTTTGGATTCGCAGGGTCCCATACCACCCGTTCGCTCGGTGTCCTCGAGGCCCTCAAGGAAAAGGGCAAAAAAATCTTTGATCACTGGGAGGAAGGGCTCACCAGGGAGGAGGATCTTGATTTGCGGCTTCAGCAGGGGCGGTGTGACTGTTTTCTTTGCAGCGCCAATGCCGTGTCGGCTACGGGGGAGGTCGTCAATGTGGACGGGGTCGGAAATCGCACCAACGCCATGACCTTCGGTCCCAAAAAGGTCGTCATCGTGGCTGGAATGAATAAGGTTTGTCACGACCTGGAGGGTGCCCTGCGGAGGATCTGGGAGGTGGCAGGTCCCATGCGGGCCAAGAGTCTCGGGATGGAGACGCCCTGTGCCGAGACGGGAACCTGCTCGGACTGCAATTCTCCACAAAGGATCTGCAGGGTGACGACAATCCTTCACCGCAAGCCCATGATGACCGACCTTTCAGTCGTCCTGATCAACGATGCCCTGGGATTCTGACAGGACAAAGGACTCGGGACCGGAGGCATTGATTTCATGCCCAAATCGAAAACATAACAAGGGAATATTTTTCCATGCCAAGACACAGCCATCGGTTTGTTGAGGAATATGACGGTCTCGTCGGATTCGGCCTGGACAAGGAAACGGATCGATCTGCCCTTACATGTTATCTTCAGAAATTCTCCGACGACACCCACATGGCCCTGATCGGGCCCAGGATGACAGACCAAGACCTTGAGACCCTTTTCAGTCTATTGGGGAGACTGTTAAAGACCTATCTCACAGAGGAAGAGTATCACGCATATTTTCTTAAAGATGAAAAGTAGGCCGCCCTCACACACCAGCTTCTCACACACTTCAATTGGGTAGACCTCCTCGATAACCGCTGAAGAACGAACAATTACCGGCACATTCAGGGACCGAAAATCATCCTGCACGGAAACAAAAAAGAGGTACAGATTTTTCCATGTGGACAAACATTTTTCCATTTCTAGACTGGATTAAAGGCTACAATCGCAAGGCACTGGGAACCGACGCCCTTTCTGGTCTGACCGTGGCGCTGGTATTGATCCCCCAGTCCATGGCCTATGCCCAGCTCGCCGGCCTGCCCATCTACTACGGCCTCTATGCCTCCTTCCTCCCGCCCATGATCGGCGCCCTGTTCGGTTCCAGCCGCCAGCTCG
>CAYNYM010000515.1:0-3082 GCA_964401325.1 uncultured Desulfobacteraceae bacterium
GGGAGACAAGGCCATACCCAAGCAGGAGCGGGGCAAGATCAAGGTGATGGATATCACGGAAATTGTTGCTAACAATATGGAGTAATCGCGGGTAACAGCCCGGTTCCTCGGTGCGAACCGGGTTCAACCGCTTCTAAGCCCTGATTTTTTTGATGTATGTAGGGGCATAATGTCCAACCTATCAGAACATGGAGGGGCAAGGTGAAGGGCATTTTTGCGCGTTTTCCTGTTGAGAACAGGCCCTGCGACAAGGGCAAAGGTTTCTGTCACTCGGTCTGGAAAATGTCTCTTTATCTCTCGGATATTCAATTTTTGGATCACTCTGTGTTCACAGAACTATAACCTTTGAACCAATTTAGTGGGAGGTTTTAAAATGACTGAAAGAAGCAAATGGATGCATGCTGGAACAATTCTGAAGATGAACGCCTACAACTACCCGGATAAATTGGGATGGCAGGACAAAACCAACCAGTGCACCTTTAAGGAATGGAACGATCGAGCATGCCGTGTGGCCAGCGGTCTGTCAAAGATGGGCTGCGGTTACAAGGACGTCTTCGCCGTTCTGGCCTATAACCGGGGCGAGTGGATGGACATCTATGCGGGATGCGCCAAGGGCGGTCAGTTGGTGGTGCCCATCATGTTCAGACTGGCGGCGCCCGACATCGAATACATCGTCAAGCACTCCGAGTGTAAGGCTTTTATCGTCGAGGAACCCTTTGTCGAAATGATCAACGGAATCAAAGACCAACTCCCCATTGCAAAAGATGCCTATATCTACCTGGGAGACGGACCGGTTCCCGAAGGCTATGTCGGCTATGAGGATTGGCTGGCCGCCGCTTCACCGGAAGAGCCGGACTACATGGTCTATGGAGACGATTTCTGGACCATCATGTACACCTCCGGGACCACGGGACGGCCCAAAGGGGTCATGAGGACCCATGAGAGCTTCCATGGCCAGTATGTTCTCAACAACATCAATATGGGAGTACGCCCCACCGACAAGGTGATGCTGGTCATGCCCATGTGCCATGTGAACTCCATCTTCTATTCCTTCCCCTATACCCTGCTCTCGGCACCGGTATTTGTCTACAATATGGTCAGTTTCGATCCCAAGGATCTCCTGGAAACCATTGATGAATACAAAATAACTTTCACATCCCTGGTTCCCACCCATTATGTCATGATGCTGGCCCTGCCGGACGAGGTGAAAAACGCTATTGACGTTTCCTCCATGCGACAGTTGCTGATCTCCTCGGCTCCTGCCAGAAAGGACCTCAAGCTGGCGATCATGGAATACTTCAAGAATGCAGAGCTATGGGAGGCCTACGGAAGCACCGAAGGTGGTCTGGTGACGTTGCTGAGACCCGAAGATCAGTTCAAGAAACTCGGCTCCATCGGCAAGGAGATTTTTGGAACCGACCGGATCAAAATCCTGGATGAAGAACAAAAGGACGTTCCGGATGGTGAGGTCGGCGAACTCTACTATCGAACGCCTATGCTCTTCACCCAGTACCTGAAGGAACCTGAAAAGACAAAGGACGCCTTTTTCGGGGAATGGTCATCGGCCGGCGATATGGTGAAAAGGGACGAAGACGGCTATTATGCCCTAGTGGACAGGAAGGCCAACATGATCATCACGGGCGGCGAGAATGTCTATCCTTCGGAAGTGGAAGATGCCGTCGGGGCCCATGAGGCCATCAAGGATATCGCGGTTATCGGTATTCCGGACGACAAGTGGGGTGAGATGATCAAGGCCATCGTGGTGCTCCACGACGGATATGAAGCCAGTGATGACCTTGGCAAGGAGATCATGGACTTTACCAAGGGCAAGATGGCGGGATTCAAACGCCCCAAGAGCGTCGATTTTATCAAAGACGATGAAATGCCGAGAACACCCACAGGAAAAATCCTGCATCGTATTCTGCGGGAAAAATACGGCAAGTGGGCCGATTAAGTAGCATCTAAAAAAAGTGCATGGCTAAAACGTTGAGTGGAGCCCTGCGATGAAGAGCGGGGCTTCATTCACCTTATTTTAAATACTTAACAGCAATGATATCGAAAAAAGTGGTTTGCATAATTTCAGTGACCTGACATTCGCGTCCAGGGTTATATTACTCTGCTCTCAGAAGCAGGGACGGACCTTTGACGAGCGAACTGGAAAATTTTGAGGAAAGGAGGCAAGGGTTATAGGTTAATTTGGTACAAGACATTTAACAAACATATCTCGCAAAATAAAAAGGGAGGATCGTGGCATGTTGACTAAGGCTTTTATACCTTTTAGAGGTTATTACTCCACACCCTTTTGCCGCTGGCAAGGAAGCTTGCAGCATGAAAATTCCATTGTTCTTGGTGCAAAGACAGCCAATCGATGGCTGAAGTCAAAGGATATCCCCTTCGATCTATTCACCACCTTATACTATGGAACCACCATCGGACAGCCCGGCATGTTTTACAGCCACAACTGGGCTGCGGCCATGATGGTCGAGAACAAGGTCCCACTGCCCGCCATGATGGTCAATCAGGCATGTACGACATCAGCCGCCTGTATCAACCTCATCGCTTCAAATTTAGAATGTGGACTCTACAAGACGGGCTTTGCCCTGATGTCGGACCGTTGTTCCAACGGCCCGCATACGGTCTGGCCGGATCCATTGGGTCCGGGAGGCGCGTTGATATGGGAAAGCTGGATGATGGATAACTTCAACCGGGATCCTAACGTGGGTCTCAAGATGGTTCAGACTGCGGAAAACGTTGCCAAAGAAATCGGGGCGACCAAAGAGCAGTGTGATGAAGTCACCCTGAGGAGATATGAACAATACCAGGATGCCCTTGCCGACGACAGGGCCTTTCAAAAAAAATACATGTTTCCTGCAGAGGCCCGGATCGGTAGAAAACAGACAGTCGTGGTTGAAGCGGATGAGGGCGTAACGCCCACCACAAAAGAGGGTCTTGCAAGACTCAAACCGGTCGAACCGGGCGGCGTCCACAGTTTTGGATGCCAGACCTTTCCGGCAGACGGCAACTGCGATCGACCAGTACTTATGTTGATAGTTTTAAGGAAAAGCTTCAACAGAGTAAAAAA
>CAYNYM010000516.1:0-3070 GCA_964401325.1 uncultured Desulfobacteraceae bacterium
GTTGATTGTTAGACAGGCTCCAATTCTGAGCATGGTCCCGGAGCGATCAATGTCGGCAAGGTGATGGATCTTGGTGAGGGAAATCAGGGTTTCCGGAGAAAAAACGCCCTTTTTCATGTTGACGAGAAGATCCGTTCCCCCGGCAAGAGGTCTGGCATGGTCTCTGAGCTCAGCCATGATCTGGCAGGCTTCGACCAATGTCTGCGGCTCGTGATACTGAAATTTCGGCAAACGCAATGGCCTTATCTCCTTGATTGATGAAGCACCGACATTGCAAAAAAATTTTACGCCGGCCGATGATTACAGGACAAGGGGGAGGGAGCGCGGCGTGGCATTCACAATGCGGACCGTAATTCTTTGCTCTTTATTTCCAGTAGGTTGCCATTTCCTTAACGTGTTCGGTCATGAGTTGAAAAGCGCTCTCCGGATCGGAAAGCCTGATGGATTCAAAAATTTTTCTATGGGTGTTGACACTTTTCTGTTTGTCCTTCCGGGACAGTTGAAGATCCCGGACAGATTTGTAAAGCAGTCCCATCAATCCCTTGATGGTCAGGTTCATCACGATATTCTTAGACGCTTCGGCCACACTCGTATGAAATTTCATGTCTTCAAGGCTTCTCGGAGCACCCTGCTCGACCCTTTTTTCATACTCGATGATGCTTTTTTCAAGGTTTTCCAGGTCTTCTGATGTAGCCCTCTGTGCAGCTAACCTGGCCACATTGGGTTCAAGCAAGAGCCTGGCTTCGGTGAGATCCTGCACAGTGGTTTTCCCCATTTGCAGCATCAGTGTAAAAAACTCCGCGTAGGGTTCCACGCTGGGTTCGGACACAAAAATACCTCCGCCGGCACCCCTTTTGATGGTCAGAAAGCCGGAGTTAGCCAGGCTGAACAAGGCTTCCCTTACAGGCACACGACTGACTCCCAGTTGTTTTGCAAGCTGTCTCTCAGGGGGCAATTTGTCTCCGACATTTAATTTGGCATCCGATAGCAACTGTTTGATTTGATCCATGACCACATCGGAGACCCGCTTGCGTTGAATAGAGGTAAACTGATCACTTCCATGCGTTTCCATGAATCCTCCGGGATTGATAAGCTAAGGTTAGACCTTTATACCATAAGAGATTTTTCACAGTCCAGCTTTTTTATGGATATTTTATTGACCCCAACCCAGGAATCACGTCCCATCGAACATCCCGGTGCGGCGGAAGGGACGGGCCCTTGTGCTAACCATTCAGCCCTTTAGAGCGCATTGAGTTATGGATGGGTCATGACAGATTTCATTAACAAATGAGGAGGGTTTGATCGATGAATTGAGGAAACGGCGTCAGTTCTTTGAAGCGATCTTTTCCCGGTGCACAGGCATGAGGGTCACCATGGCCTTAGCCGCCAGGATCTCTTCGCCCTCCCTCCGGTCAAAGACCTCGGATTCCGACACAATGACCTGGGTTCCCTCTCGAATTACACGGGAACGACAGACCAGGCCGTCTCCCAGGGCCGGCCTCAGGAAATTGATCTTGAATTCGATGGTCAGGATCTGAAATTCCTCGGAAACCGTGGTAAAAGCGGCGTATCCGGCCGTGTGGTCGGCCATGGTGGCCATGACCCCGGCGTGAATGAACCCGTCCTGCTGCCGGTGGTGATCCCGAATGCCGACACGGGTCTGGAAATAACCCCGCTTGACCACTTCAGTCTCGAATTCGCAGTAACGGATAAAACCCCGGCTGAAATCCTCGGCCAGGAAGGCGGCCCTTTCCCCGGAAAGCCTCTCTTCTTTCATGTCTTTTCCCGTGACCGTTTATGATGGTTAACCCGTGCGGGCGCGTTTGGTCCCACCGAAACTTGCCCCCATGAATCCCGTTCCGGGTCAGATCTTCCCGCGCATACCCAGGTTCCCTCGGGGATACAGGGGTTGGAATTTTCCTTTTCCGATCTTCATGTCCACCTTTACGACGCGCCACCTTTCGTCGTCTTTTCGCAATTGAAAATACACCTGCCCCGTTGCCTTTGTTCCCCGGATTTTGACAAGAACCCTGCCGGTTTTTCTTCTGTTTACGGACTTGACGTTTTGCCTGATGAGAGACAATTGGAGATCCTGACCGAGGGACTGAAACAGCGGCTCATTTTTCAGGACAAAGGACTCGCATATCTCATAGACCTCCCCCCCCTTGATGATTTGGATAAAGGAGGCCACGGGATTCCATTTGATCTTCAGGGAGGGCATTTCCGAGCCCCTTAAAACGAAATATCCCACGAACAGGATCAGGATCAGGATGACGGCCGCAACCAGGATGATCCAGGCATCCCTGTGTTTCGGATAGACAGGGGACTGGGCGCCAACAGAAAACGAGGCCTCTTCAGGTTGGGTTGAATGGCCCCTCGAGGACTCCGCCGTGGTCTCAGGTGTCTG
The DNA here is from genome assembly GCA_964401325.1 of uncultured Desulfobacteraceae bacterium. Taxonomy (GTDB): domain Bacteria; phylum Desulfobacterota; class DSM-4660; order Desulfatiglandales; family HGW-15; genus CAYNYM01. The sequence continues at coordinate 2,408 of CAYNYM010000516.1, forward strand.
AGCTTGTTCCTTTGGGGATTGTATGGGGCCTTGCATGAGCGGATCGTCTCCCGATTCCAGGCGAACCACCATCTCGGCACCGCACTTCTTGCAGGTCGCCTTGAGGCCGTTCTCGCCTATCCTGTCTTCAGGAATATTGTATGCAGTTCGGCATTTCGGACAAAAGACCTTCATGACGTTTCCTCCCCGTGGTGTTTCCACGAACAGTTCCAAAACCCTTTCATCCAGGCACAGGGTGATACTATAGCAGATTTCCCGGGATCTGTCCCGGCGTTCATGAGTGCGGAAAGGTTACTGAAAAAAAAATGAGGGAGAAAAAACAATGGAGCAGAGTGAGAAATCTCTTCGATCCGAAAAAACCGATTCAACCGGAAGGATCGAATTCTACCAGCAGAGCCAACTGTCTCTGACCCGACCCCAAGGACCGGGTTTTCCATATCAAACGGGACCTTCGACTCTCCAGGTTCGTATAAATGGGATGACCGGTGGAGATCGATACCATCCCTACCTCCACCGGTATTCACATCCCATGTTCGGAGGTTGACTACCTCAGGCCGTCTTCTTTTTTGGCCTCCGCTATCTGCAATCCACCGATTCTGGGGTGGGGTCTGCCGCAGTTGGTCACAACGAGCGAGACCACGATCTCGTCAGCCATGGGGGCAT
>CAYNYM010000517.1:0-3060 GCA_964401325.1 uncultured Desulfobacteraceae bacterium
ACTTGCTTCATATTGACACTGATAACGCCATTCGGACTCTCTCAAGGCCTCCTGGGCCTTGACTTTACCCGTTACATCTCTTGCGATGCCCCGAAACCCGACCTTTTCTTCGGCACTGTTCTTAATCAGATTGGCGGACAGTTCGATGATTCTTGTGCAACCCTCTTTGTCCACAATCTCCCAGACGAGATCAGAGATCCCCTCTTCGGTCCGGTAGATCCGGTTGAAAATTGCAAATGCCGCCTCAGAATGTTCTTTATCCATGAATTTGCCGAAATACTGCCACTGTATCTCTTCGGCCGGATACCCGATGACATCGCAAAGGGACTGGTTGAAATAAAGAAAATGACCATCGATATCCAGTTCATAGACGCCTTCGCTGATATTCTCGATAAAGGCCCTGTAGCGCTCCTCAGAAAGCGTGGACTTATTGTCCATGGCGGTTTTCCCCATTGGTCGTGATGATTCTTGCAGGTCCTTTTCAGGAAGGTCTTGGCGTTGGATCTCTTTTGTTCCTCTGGGCCGTGCCCCTGTCTTTTCCGGGCACGCCACCCGTTGGATTTACAGGCATTCTATAATGAAATCAAGTATATTGTCATTACAATTTTACTGTTATCATTTGTCCGCCTGTGCTAAGGTTCTCAAAGATCGCCATCCAATCTGTCAAGTCACCGAAAGATGAACCGTGGACAAGACGTCAAAAATACCCAAGGCAACCATCGCCAGGCTTTCCCTTTATTGCAGACACCTGGAGCAAATTGAATCCGGGAGTGACCCTGTGGTCTCCTCGGAAAAACTTTCAGGGCTATGCCGGGTCGATCCGGCCCAAGTCAGAAAAGACCTGAGCTACTCCGGTGAGTTCGGCATACGTGGGGTAAGTTATGAAGTGAGGGATCTAGAAAGGGAGATAAAAAAGATACTGGCCTACAAGCTCAACCATGACATGGTTTAGCCTTTTAAACAAATAAAGGCCCTTGCCCATGGCACTCTCTTTTCAAAAAAAGGGCCTAACGGGAAGATCGATGGTCTTTGGACAAGTGTGAGGCCGTATGATATTTTACCTATGGGTAACAAATCCCGACGCATAGGGATCCCCGCCCCTGTGGGCGGGAAAAGGACGTGGTTTCTGGAACAAACAAAACCTTTCAAACCGAAAATGTTCAAAGAGGACAAATGCAAAAATCAATGGATCAATTGGTTGAAATTTTTTCCGACGGGGCCTGCAGCGGAAATCCGGGTCCCGGCGGGTACGGGGCCATCTTAAAATACGGACCTTCCAAAAAGGAGATTTCCGGGTGCGCCCGTCAAACGACCAACAACCGAATGGAAATGACCGCCGTCATCGAGGCCCTCAGGCAGCTCAACCACCCTTCAAAAATCAGGATATCGACCGATTCAACTTATCTTGTCAAGGGGATGACCGAATGGCTGCCGGGTTGGATCAAGAGAAACTGGATAAATTCTCAAAAAAAACCCGTCCTCAACAGAGACCTTTGGGAAACGCTTGTCGAGCTTTGCCGAGGCCACGAAATAGAATGGCGATGGATAAAGGGACATGCCGGGCACGAGGAAAACGAACGATGCGATGAACTGGCCAGAACGGCCATTCAACGATGTAAATAGCCAAGGGGCCGAAGGGGGAAGAAATGGATAAACAATGTCTTGAGGCCCTTGGGTGCATGACCCACGGTCTTTATGTGCTTACCACGCATCATGCGGGGATCGACAACGGGATGATCTCCTCCTGGGTGTCTCAGGTCTCTTACAGCCCACCTCTCATCATGGTGGCCGTCCATCCTAACCGCTTTTCCCATCATTTGATTGAAAAAAGCAATGCCTTTGCCCTTCACATCCTGTCAAAAAACCAGAAGGACCTCATTGTTCGATTCAAGGGCCCTGATCCGGAAGGCAAGTTCGATTCCCTCGAATGGTCGAGAGGCAAAACGGGATGCCCGATTCTCCAGAATTGTGTGGGGTACCTGGAATGCAGGATTTTTGACAGGTCAGCCCCCGGTAATCATACCCTTTTCATCGGTGAGGTCGTGGACGGAAAGGTCCTGTCCATAGACGATCCGCTGCATACGGCAGGCTATGAGGGCGTTTATGTTGGAAGAGACTAATGGCAACAGGAAAATTTGACACCGGTTACCAACTTCGGCATCATTATTGCATTAGATTTCTGGAAAAATTGGTTCCTAAGGTTGTTTTCATTTTGTGTAGGTCTCACCCTGTTGAAACACAATTTTGATGAAGTTCAACCGGCGGTTCAACCTGCACGGTGCATGAGCCCTGTTGACAATTTCGAGGTAGGGTTAAGTCAATCATCCTACCAGAAATCAAACACTTGACGAGTAGCTAAAACCATACTATCTTTGAAAAGAATATTTCAATTCTATAAAAATTAACCAACTTTATTTTTTCAATTAAAAGTAGCATCAAATCGTATAAAATTTGGAGTGTCAAATGAAATGTCCTAAGTGTGGTTATATCAGCTTCGATTATAACCAGGTCTGCCCCAAGTGTAACAAGGATATTTCCGCTGAGCAGGCAAAACTCAATATCCCTCCTTTCCAGCCCAATCCACCTTTCCTTCTCGGCGCATTGACGGGTGATATCAATGAGTCCCAAGTCGGGCTTCAAGTCGATACCTCGGCTATTTTTGAAGAAACCGTCGTTGAGGGAAGGGGCGACGCCTCAGTGGAAGAAACCGGCCAATTCAGTTTTGATGATTCCCAGGGCGTGGATATCAGCCTCGCGGGGATAGAAGAACTGGAGGGACTTGAAAAGACCGGGGAATCGGAGATCGCATTTGAGGGTCTGGATGAAACCGGACTTACCGGGGAGCAAACCGTTGTCGCGCTTGATTTGGAAACGGATTCCAGGGAACAACTCAGCCCGGAAAGGGCTGAGGCCGATCTATCGATGGAACCCCAAGAGGAGCCCGATGAGGAGATTTCCTTGGATCTTGGCGACCTTTCCGATGAGGAGGCTGAAACATTGCAGAGACCCTCTGCCGAAATGGGAGGGATTGGGGCGGAGGACCTGACACTCGAACTTAGC
>CAYNYM010000518.1:0-3043 GCA_964401325.1 uncultured Desulfobacteraceae bacterium
ATACATTTCTTCTTTGGGGAATTCCCTGGTTGCTCGATATGTGATCACGCATATTTTCTTCCTGCGGTACCTCACAGCCTCAATGCCTGCAGCCTATCTAGCTGAGTAGTTACGAAAAAGGCAGGTATTGTGAAACCTTAACAAAAAACATAACGAATTTTCAAAATTTTTTTATAACCTTATGGGGTGAGCACTACTTTAATGGTATGGTATGTCATTTGCGATATAACAGTTTGTTATCCTTGCTGTATTTATCTGTACGCCCTGTTTACAGTGTGGAAAAAATCCTGACATTTCCCGTCGAAGGTTTTTCCTGGTGTCGTCCGTTCAAAGAACTAAATGGAGTTATCTCAGGTCCTTATGATTTTTTTGGCCCGCTTCGGGGCTTGGCAGAAAAATTGCTCTCAATAAATTATGTATAAAACTCAATGGGCTCCTGGCATTTACCGGTTTCATTTGCCCATGGAGACCCACCCACCCCCCCAATAGACCTGCCCGAGCAAGAACAACGAGCAGTAGAGAAATTCGCTTACAAGGAGCACTTGCGGACAGGCTACCGGGGGACAATTATTCGTTCCAGGGGACTCATCCGAAAGGGTTAGGGCCAAAAGAAAGGAGGATCAAGATTTATGTCTGAACACCATGACATGAAAGTTAGCAGACGAGGATTCCTAAAGGCAACGGGAACGGCTGCTGCCATGATGGCCGCCGGCCAGGCGTTGAATTTTACAGCACTGACGCCCGCAGAAGCCGTCACCACGGGCCAGGAGAAGTGGGTGCACGGTATGTGCTCCTTCTGCATGTTCGGATGCCCCATAAAGGCCAAGGTGGTCGACGGCAGGATCGAATCCATTCAGGGGGTCGAGGGCATGCCCCTCATGGATGGAAAGATTTGTGCGAAAGGCATGTCCGCCGTTGATAGACTTTACCGTCCGGACAGGTTGAAATATCCCCTCAAGAGAGTGGGAAAGAGAGGGGAAGGAAAGTTCAAGAGGATCACCTGGGAGGAGGCCATCGGTACCATTGCAGCGCGCATGAAGAATTACAAGGACCAGGGCCATCCCGAGGCGGTGGCCTTCCTGTGGGGCTGCCCGATGCAGACCCCCAGCCTGGATTTCTTCGATTACTTCCGCCAGGTGTATGGAACCCCCAATTTTAGCCATTTTCACGGTGATTCCTGTTACTCCTCGGGGGTCATTGCAAATATGATGTCCGGGATTCCCCCCTTCACGTTTACCTGTGACTTCTCGGAGGCAAAGTATACGGTCCATATAGGGTACAACCCAACGACCGGTTCGTGGACGCCGGGCGGCACCTGGACCATGCGGGAGGTGGCGCAAGGTCTCAAAAACGGTTTGGAACTCGAGATCGTGGACCCTCGGATGGAAGAAGACGGCGCCATGTTCAACTGGACCCCGGTCAGGCCGGACACGGATATCGCTTTTGCCATGGGATTGATCCATGTCCTTCTCCGGGAGGGGCTTTTTGATTCGGATTTCGTGAGTCAGTACACGAACGCGCCCTTTCTCATCCGGACCGATAACGGACTGCCCATCAAGGACGGCAAAGGCCAATACCTGGTCTGGGACCTGAGGCACGACGAGGCAAAACCACACGATACCCAAGGCCTTACCCTCGCCTTGTATGGGACCTACAAGGTCGAAGGGATCCGGTGCAAGACCGCTCTTCAATTGCTGATCGAGAGGACCGGGCCATACACACCGGAAAAGGTCGCAGAAATCTGTCAGATTCCCTATGGGGCGGGTAGGGTGAGGGAAATTGCCGAAAAGCTTGGGAAAAATAGACCCCGTTCGAGCGTCCAGCTCAGCTCCGTTGCCGCCGCCAAGCAGGCCAATGTCATTCAAAAATTGCGGGCCTATGGTATCGTCAATATGCTTCTCGGCAACATGGACAGGCCGGGAGGCCTCTATTTCCTGCCTCCTCCCATTTCGGGCGGGCCCTACTACATGAGCATCGGAAAACCCTTGGGGAAAAGGCCACCGAAAATCGAGGTACCCATGGTGGACTTTGATCCCAAGTGCTACCCCTTTGGATCCATTGATCTGCCTGTGGTGCCTCGGTACTACTCGGCCGTGAGTGAGGGCACGCCCTATCCGGTCAAGATGCTCTTTATCACCTCTGTCAATATGTTCAACCATTCCTCCATACCGACGAAAAAGATGCTCACCGACGCCGAGTTTGTGGTCGTCTGCGATAACTGGCCGACTGTTACGGTGGACTGGGCCGATATCGTCCTGCCCGACGCCACCTACCTGGAGAGAGAAACCGTTCGCCAGTCCACTTGGAGCACCTATCCCTTTATTGCCTCGAGGCAGATCGTGAAACCCCCGGCAGGGGTGAAACCCCTGGCCGATGTGCTTTTGGAGATCGGTAAACGGCTGGGGCTGGGGGAGTACTTCGATTTCACTATCGACCAGTGGTACAATGAACAGCTCAAGCCCCTGGGAATCGATATCAAGCACCTAAAAGAAAAGGGGCCCTACTTTAAGGCCGAAAAAACCTATGGGAAATTCCCCTACAAGTCCAAACCCTACAAGCCCACCAGCCGTTCCGGCAAACTGGAGGTCTATTCCATCTGGCTGGGGCAGGATTTTTATCACAACCCGGATTCCCCCTATCACAACAATCCGGATGTGGATCCCCTGCCGCACGATTTTCGCACCATGAGAGAGGACCTCGGTTCGGACGAGTTCTATCTGGTTACCGGGAAAAGCGCCATCAACGCCCACTCCAGTTCTGCGGGGAACCGGTATCTCAATGAAGAATATCTTGGAGACGGGATCGGGCTGCATAAAATTTGGATCGGCGCTGCAAGGGCCGGGGTTTTGGGGATAAAGGATAATGACACGGTGTGGGTCGAGTCTCATGAGACCGGGGCCAAGTCCAGGGCCATTGCAAGAGTGACCGAGGCCATCCATCCTACGACGGCATTTGTCTACCACCAGTTTGCCTACTCCAAGGGCATCAAATCCGAAGTGGGTCCGGTAGGCATCCTGGACAACGATTTTCAGCCCCATAACGA
>CAYNYM010000519.1:0-3042 GCA_964401325.1 uncultured Desulfobacteraceae bacterium
GGAAAGGTCTGCAGTTGAAGTATGCGGAAAAGGCGCTGAAACACAGCCGCGCCGCTCCATCGAGCTACAGACAATGGAGATTCCTTCGAAAATACTCCAAAAAACTCGGTCTGCTCAAAAGGGGCAAAAAGTCGATGGACGGGAGACATCTGGTCGATATGGGTGAGACCTTCAGGGGCTATGAGGGTCTGGTCGCCGATATGGATGCGCAGATCGAGGCCATAGCGGAGCAGGGAAATGTTTCGACTGCCTGCGGAAAAGACAATTCGGCCTGTTGTTTCCAATATCTTGAACTTCCTTTCCTGGAGGTCGTCTATATCAGCGACCGGATGAACAGGAAATTGAGACGGGAGCAGAGGCTGGAGGTCATTCAAGGGGCTGCAGCGATGGCCGCAAAGATCAAGGTTATGCGGCAGGAGGCCGGGGCGGATGCAGGTGACCTGGAAGAGGGGGGGCGGGACTTCTTGGATCTGTATGGCAAGAAGAAATTGCTTTGCCCGTTGAATCAGAGTTCAAGATGTCTCCTCTATGGTTGCAGGCCGGTTAAATGCCGGCTTCACGGTGTGCCGGAGGGGTCCTTGGATGTGGCTAGGATCGAAAAATCCCTCTCCACCCTCTCCAAGGTCGCTTATGAGGCTTTTTGCAAATCGTCTTCAAGAGATGAGGCCCCAAGCTTTTCCATGGCGGATACGCTTTCCGGGCGGTTTGTCCAGACCTGTTTTCACCGTTGGGCGAAGGGCTCGAATGACCGGCGAGAGCATGGGTGAAGGGCGCAGGAGGGTTGCGTGCATGGGGCAAGAAATCACGACGGTGAAACCGCAATCGAATTTTTCAAGATTGTTTCAACTTTCTCTTCAAGTTCGCTCTTATCGATGGGCTTTACGCAATACTCTTCAGCTCCCAGGTCAAGGGATTCTTTGGCCGTTTCAAGGGTGGGGTAACCGGTGAGCATGATGCCGTGGATGGAGGAATCGATTTTTTTCAACTTTTCCAATACCTTGATGCCACTCATCTTTTTTAATTTAATATCCAAGATGGCGAGGTCTATTTCGTGAGATCCGGCGTAGTCCAGGGCCATGTCCTCGTCCGTAAAAAGCAAAACCTCGTGTCCCTTTCTTTCCATGATTCTCTTTATAAGGATCGCGGCATCGGCCACATCATCCAGTACCAGTATCTTTGCCATTCACGGGCTCCTTTTCAATGGTCGCTCTTGAAAAAGGCAGACGCACGATAAAGGCCGTCCCCGGTCCACCAAGGTCATTCCCCTCTCTGTCGTTGGAAAGAGGACTTTCCACATCAATACTTCCCCCGTGTTCCTGGATAATCCCAAAGGTGACTGAGAGGCCCAGTCCCGTGCCCTTTCCGACGGGTTTGGTGGTAAAGAAAGGATCAAAGATCCTTCCCATCATTTCCGGGGGAATGCCCACACCATTGTCGGCCACACGAAGCATCACTTCATCAAGCTTCTTGTTATAACGGGTGGAGACGGTAATGATACCGTCTTTTCCAATTGCGTCAAAGGCATTGTTGGCCAGGTTGATAACGGCCTGTTTGATTTTTTCCTTGTCTCCCTCGATAGGAGGCAGTCGCTGATCGAATTCGCGTACCAGGGAGACCCTTTCCAGGTGGAAGGTGTGTTCGGCCACGGAGAGGACTTCCTCAATGGTTTTGTTGAGGTCCAGGGTGCCCATCGTGCTTTCCGTGTGACGGGAGAACCGGAGAAGGTCCGAGACGATTTTCCTGCAGATCTTCGCGTGTTTTTCGATGGTTTTCAGGTCTGCGTGGGGTTGACTCTTCGGGTCGGTATCTTCCAGCAGGAGCTGGGCATAACCGAGGATGATCCCGAGGGGGGTGTTGATTTCGTGGGCCACCCCGGCGGTCAACTGACCGATGGCCTCCATTTTCTGGGCTTGGGTGGCCCGGTCTTGCACACGTTTGAACTCGGTGATGTCTCTGCAACCGCAGAGAAGGCCTGTTACCTGTCCGTCTGCATTAAAGACCGGATTTTTCACGATGTGAAGCCACCGGCTGCCCTGTGCCCCCGCGATTCTGCCTTCCCTGATCAAAGGCCTATGGGTCTTGAGGATCTTTTGATCCTCGCTGAGAAAACGTTCGGCCCATCGGTGAGGGAAGAGGTCGAAATCCGTGAGCCCGATGATTTCTTCCTCCGTTTTTCCCACCAGTTCACAGTAGGCCCTGTTGGCCGCGAGATACCTTGAATGGTTATCCTGAAAGAACACAAAGTCGGGCATGGCGTCAAGGACCGTTTTAAGACGCTGGCGCTGCTCCCAGAGCGTTTTCTGGGTATCGTGGAGTTCTGAGATGTAGCGCTTCAGGGAAAGGGCCATGGAATCAAAGCTCTCTGCAAGGCTTTGAATTTCGTCACCCGAGTATTTCCGGTAGATCAGACACTCCTGACATCGGGCCACCTTTTGACTTTGATCACCACTGCTACAGTCTGCGCACATGGTTCCTTCAAGATGCCAGCAGCGGATATGGCGGTTTTCATAGGCCGGACAATCCCTCTCCCCGCATGCCTTGATTTCCCAGCAGTTCTTTTTCAGCGGTGGAGCCGCATGGACGTCAAGATTGCCGCGGATGACTTGATTGGAGGATTCATGAAGGATGCGGATCCGCCTCGTGACCGGGCGGACCAGGCCTGTTCCCACAAGGGCGGCCAGGAGGCTGACAATGCCGATAGACAGGACAGTACTCCGAAAAAGCCGTTTCATGGCACTATCCAGTTTGGTGCGCAGGAGTCCGATTCGGACGGTCCCGAAACGCCGGTCCTCGATCAGGATGGGAAAGGCGTAGTCATGGATAAACCTGTTTCCGGTATTGAGGAGCTTTATGCTGGATTTGATGTTGTCCGGAACTTGGTTGGCCGTTTTCAAATCCACTGGAAATCCCCACTTGAAGGTGTGGACCAGGGGGGCTCCTTCTTGGTCCAAGATAAAGGCGTAGAAAATGTCGTCACTCATCCTCTGCGTTTCATCCACCAATGTCTTCATTCGAAGAAGGTCCATGGCCAGGATGGGTTCT
>CAYNYM010000520.1:0-3038 GCA_964401325.1 uncultured Desulfobacteraceae bacterium
CTTTGCATTACGTTTTTTCGCATGCTCCAATTCTTCAAGGATCAGCAAACCTGCGAAAACCCGCCACATCCGAGGGCGCCAGGATGGGCCTCCCGGTCAGCTTGGGGTTTGAAAAAAAACCGCCATGGGTAAGCTGGCAGACAATCTTCCCACCCTGATCATGGATCGTCCGGGCCATGTTTCTCAGTCCCGGGATCAAATCATCTTTATAGATCCCTACCTGGCCGGGTCCGGCCTTGCCGTCTTCTCGAACGTAGGCATGGCTGGAGATGATCAATCCGATCTCTCCCATGGCAAGCTCTTTCATCCAATCGATGAGTCTTGGGGTGCACCCGCCTTCTTCTGTGGCCATTCCTTCCCATGTAGCGGAACGGACAAATCGGTTGGCCAGGGTCATCCCGTTGATTTCGGTTGCTTCAAACATTTCATACATGTTTTTCCCCCTGAAAATTAACGTGATGGACTGGAAATTCTCGATATGGTAAATCGATTTTGCACATACTGAAAAGCGAGACCCAGGGCCTTCACGCAGGTCTCAGGTTCTGCGAACACCGGAAAACCCATATCCTCAAGACGCCTGCTCACATCGAGCGTCACACACTTGTCCGGCCCATAGACCCAGGTGACAATAGGTTTGTCTTTTCGAGTCTTCAGGACCTCATAGGACTTTATGCAATTGTCTATGATATTGCCCGAGGGATTGGCCCAGAGAATGTTTAGGAGGCTGTCCACACGGTCGTCAGATATGACCTCCTGAAGGATTCGGGGATAGAGAGAAAAGGCGTCCTTGACCGCAGCCATCATGGGACCGATATCCACGGGCATCTTGCCCGCACCGGGGAAAATTTCATCTAGCATCGACGCCGTATCCGGGCTTAACCCGGCAAGCTCCAAACCGTATTCAGCCCCCTTGTCGATGCACATGACGGCCACGCCACCGGTAACGCTCAGAATCCCGAGCCGGTTTCCCTTGGGGAGCGGCTGCAGGGCAAAGACCTTGGGCAGGACAAATATTTCGTTGAATTTATCCATCCTGATCATCCCTGCCTGCCTGCAGGCCGCGTTGAAAATTTTGTCGTCCACGGCCATGGATCCGGTGTGGGATGCGGTTGCCCGGGCCCCTGCCCCTGTCCTGCCCGCCTTGACCACCAGCACGGGTTTTCTTAAGGTCGCGGCCTTGCACGCCCTAATAAAACGCTGCCCGTCACGAATGCTCTCCAGGTACATGCTGATAACACCCGTTTGACTGTCCTCGGCAAGATATTCCAGGATATCACACTCGTCGATGTCGCTCTTGTTCCCCAAATCGCAGATCTTGCTCACACCGAAGCGAATATCGGGATAGGGCACGGCCTGAGGATTGATCATGCCGGTTTGGGAAACAACGGCCACAGGACCCTTTTTGAGCCTGTAATAACCGGCCTCATAGGGTGCGGGATTGAGCCCGTTGCAGGTATTGAGGATCCCCGCCGTATTCGGTCCCATAATCCGAATACCGTATTCGCCCGCGACATTGAGCAACTCTTCCTGGAGCCGGGCGCCCTCGCAGTTTCTCTCGGCAAAACCGTCGGCGATGACGATGACGCTCTTTATCCCCGCCCTTCCACATTCTCTGATAATATCACATACGGACCTGGCATTCACCATGACGAGCACGAGATCGACCTTGTCAGGAATCTCTCTTAGGGAGGGAAAGACCTTCAGGCCCAGCACGGATTCGGTGTGGGGATTCACGGGATAAATCCGCCCCGCATATCCGGCCCCCAATAGGGACTTGATCACCACATAACCACCGAAAAAATTTTCCTTGAATGACCCGATGATCGCCAGACCCTTCGGCTCAAAAAAGGCGGAAAGGCCGTTCCGGTCATGGCTTGCCTTCGCGTTTTCTTTCTTCATTCAGGTATCCCCGCCACCTCATTTTGAGAGGATAAGATTTATTTGCAACGGACTTGGCTCTTTGAAATGCATTTAGCCATGGGTGTGGGTCATGAGCATCTCTTGTCAAAACAATAGAAGACACAATAGCTTTTAAATATAGGATAAAGAGAGTGTCCTGTAAAGCGAATGAAATCACTCACAGGACACTCACCTATGAGCAGAAGGCTATAAGGGGGGACACCTGTTTAGCACTTTGGAATGCGTCCAGCTATGGGTGGGGCATGACCGAGGATTTTTTTCAAAATACCAAACTCAAAAGGAAAATCTTTGCAGTCCGGGCTTTGGTCTCGAATGCCACGGATCAGCTTTGTAATTGAACCTTGTCGGACTCAGGGCCTAAACTCTTCGAACATCCTATTCGACCTCGATGTCTTCATCCAGGGAATAGGTGAGACGGGATCCTCGCATACCCTTTCAAATGCGGCCTCATCTTTTTCATCCACCTCCATGTCGAGTTCCAGAGAGAATCGAGTATATTTTGTCCTGATGAATCCCGTCGCCCACAAAAAAAACACCAGAACTCCCAATTCCTTGCAATATCCTGAAAAGAGATTATAATAAACTATTTATAAACCAGATTTGAATACACTCAATCTGTTGCAGAAGGAGAAATATGCCGGACGAATTGGACCCACAGCTCAGCCTCCAAAGGGCAGAGGAACCTGAATTTCTGACACAAACAAAGTTCAAAGATTTCAAATTATCCGAAGAAATACTTGAAGGGCTGCATGATAGCGGTTTCGATCACTGTACGCCCATTCAGGCACAGGTACTTCCTGTATCACTGACAGGAAAGGATATTGCAGGGCAAGCCCAGACGGGCACCGGCAAGACCGCAGCCTTTCTGGTGACCGTTTTCAGCCGAATTCTGGAGCTGGAGAAACGAAAAAACGGACTGCCGGCCGCTCTCATCGTCGCCCCTACCCGAGAACTGGCCCTCCAGATCTATGAAGATGCGGCATTGCTGGGAAGTCACACCGGACTGACTCTGGCCCAGGTCGTCGGCGGCATCGATTATCGGAAGCAGGCCGATGTCCTGAAGAAGGGTGCGGACATCGTTATCTGTACTCCGGGCCGCATTATCGATTACCTCAAAC
>CAYNYM010000521.1:0-3028 GCA_964401325.1 uncultured Desulfobacteraceae bacterium
AGCTTGATCTGAACCTGGTGACCACCACCATCCCCCATTCCTTTGCCATGAAGCATCTCGTTCTGCCTATCGGAATGAAGGACGGCAAACTGCTGGTGGCTACGCCCAATCCATTTAATATGGAGGTGATGGAGGATATCAGTCGGGTTACCCATCTCAAGGTGCGACCCATTGTCAGCACCAAGACGGATATCTTTAAATTGATCAATGAGTTTTTCGGCTTCAAACGGTCCCTTGTTGCGGCGGAGCACCAGTTAGCCGGACCTGAGGTTGATCTGGGGAATCTGGAACAATACGTGCGCCTCAGGGATTCCGACGAACTTCCCTCAAACGACCAGCACATTGTCAATGCCGTGGATCACCTCTTCAGCTATGCCTTTGATCAGAGGGCGAGCGATGTCCATATTGAACCGAAAAGAGAAAAGAGCCTGGTAAGGCTTCGAATAGACGGGGCCCTGCACACGGTCTACGAACTGCCCAAGAATGTCCATTCCGCCCTCGTAAGCCGCATCAAGAACCTGGCCAGGCTGGATATGGCCGAGAAACGACGCCCGCAGGACGGTCGAATAAAGATGGACAAACAGGGCGTGGAATCGGAAATCAGGGTGTCCTCGGTGCCGGTGGCCTTTGGGGAGAAGCTGGTCATGCGGATCATGGATCCGGAAATCCTCTTCCAGGATCTCACTTCCCTGGGGTTTACGTCCATGGACCTCCTTCGCTACCAGCAATTCATCAATATGCCCCATGGCATTGTCCTGGTCTGTGGGCCCACGGGCAGCGGAAAGTCCACTACGCTCTATTCCACTCTCCGCGACCTCTCGACCCCGGATATCAACGTGACGACTGTGGAGGATCCTATCGAGATGGTCCATGAGGACTTTAATCAGATTGCGGTCCAGCCCTCCGCAGGGGTTACCTTTGCCTCCATCCTGCGATCGATTCTGCGTCAGGATCCGGATATCATTATGATTGGGGAAATGCGGGACTTGGAAACGGCGGAAAATGCGATTCAGGCCGCCCTTACCGGCCACCTGGTTCTGTCGACCCTCCACACGAACGATGCCCCGTCCGCGGTGACCCGGTTGCTGGACCTCGGGGTCCCGCCCTTTCTGATTCAGGCGACCCTCACAGGCATACTCTCCCAGCGGTTGGTCAGGAAAATCTGCCCCCACTGCAAAGAGGTCTTTGACATGGACAGCGAGGAGTTGGCGGCCCTGGGCGTTGATCTTGGGAAAAAGGGGAGTTTGAAGCTCCATCGAGGCAAGGGGTGCATGAAATGCCGGGGCACGGGGTATTTCGGGAGGACGGGGATTTATGAGGTTTTTCCCATGACGGAGTCTATTCGAAAGCTGATTACCTCGGAGTGTGACGCAGAGGCCCTCCGTGACCTGGCCAGAAGGGAAGGCATGGTTACCCTCCGGGAAAACGCCATCAAGAAACTCCTTGTCGGAGAGACCAGTTATCAGGAGGTCCTGAGGGTGACCTGGGAACAAATATGATCATGGTGAGTAACGCGCGATGAGGATGAGAATCTGTCGTTCTTTCACCCCGGCTCGGCTTGATCCCCAATGGGCGAGCGGCAAACCACTTCCGGTAACCCAACGCTTATGCTTGTTCAACTGACCATCTCTGATTTTGCCATTATCAGACACCTTGAGATCTTTTTCAAGTCCGGCCTCAATATCCTTTCCGGAGAGACCGGGGCTGGAAAATCCATTATCATCAATGCCGTCAACCTTATCCTCGGCGAAAGGGCGTCCGGGGATCTCATCCGCACGGGCAGCCGGGAGGCCAGGGTTGAAGCCCTGTTTCAACTTCCCGCCGACAATCCCCTTAGCGCGGTACTGGCTGATTTCGGAATTCCCTTCAACGGCGAGGTGCTCATCAAAAGGGTTATCTCACGGGAAGGCCGCAACAAGGTCATCATCAACGGGTCCCTGGCCACCCTCCAGATGCTGACAAGGGTTGGGGTCATGCTGCTCAGCATCTCCGGCCAGCACGAGCATCAGACCCTCCTGAGACCGGAAAACCATATTTACATCCTGGATGATTTCGGGGGCCTTTCGGATGAACGGCTTATCCTCAACGAGGCGTTCAGCGGCTATCTGTCGTTGAAGGATCAACGCCATGCCCTGGCAAGGGAGATCAAACGGGATGAAGAAAGACAGGAACTGAGCCGGTTGCAATTGCAGGAAATCGAAAGGGCCTCGATCAAAGAGGGAGAAGACCGCCTCCTGGAGGAAGAGCAAAGACGACTGCAGCACGCAGAATCGCTCCAGCGGGCGGTTAGGAATGCGTACCAGGTGATCTATGAAAGACAGGACGCCCTGATATCGAGCCTGTCGTACTGCGTCAAGGAGTTGGAAAAAGGCGTCGAGATTGATGAAAATCTCGAGCCTATCAGGAAAATGATTGCTTCGGCCGGGTTGGATCTGGAAGAGGCGGCCCTTGATCTGAGGAATTTTCAGCAGAAAATTATCCGCGATCCCTATCGCCTGGAGGTCGTGGAGGATCGGCGCCAGGTCATCAGGCGGCTCAAAAAAAAGTACGGCCCCACACTTGAAGACATCCTGGCCTTCCGGGAGCGTCTCCTGACAAGTGAGAGCCATTTGGCCCAAAAAAACGCGCAACTGGAGCAACTCGACGCGAGCATCGGGAAAGTGGAAGAAGACCTTCTTTCCAGGGCCGCCGAACTTTCCGGGAAAAGAAGACGGGTCGCCGGAAGGCTTGAGGAATCCGTCAGGCGGGAGTTGGGCCTTTTGGACATGCACGGTACCCGGTTTCGTGTCGAATTCGCCGGCGACCGGGACGGACGAAGGATGGAGGATGTAAAGGCCGAGGGTTTGGACAGGGTTGAGTTTATGCTCTCACCCAATGTGGGAGAAGACCTCAAGCCCCTGTTCAAGATCGCCTCGGGAGGAGAACTGTCCAGGATACTATTGGCCTTGAAAAGCATCCTGGCCATGACAACCTCGGTGGAGACCATCATCTTTGACGAGGTGGATGCCGGCATAGGGGGTGCCACGGC
>CAYNYM010000522.1:0-3028 GCA_964401325.1 uncultured Desulfobacteraceae bacterium
TGCCCTCCGCCGGCCGCTCATCCGTGTAAAAAATGCCCATTGGCGGTTCGTCCAGACCGAGGGTCTCCAGGAAACGGGGAAGGGCCTTGATGGTTTCGGCGTTCATAATGGTCTCCTTTTCTAAATGAAATTATTTCCGCATCCGGATGTGATCCATGACCGAGGGTGCATGATTCTTCTGGGTGCGCTCCGAATCCGTTGCGCCATCTTAACGTGAGTCCCGGGACAACGCAAATATTAAGGCGGTCGGGGTGATGATCTTCATGAACGGCCCAACTCCTCCATAAGCCCGTGCATGCGGCCCAGGGCCGCCGTGAGGTAGTCGGACGGCAGGCCGAAACTGATGCGAAGGAAGCGGTCCATACCGATGTGGTCGCCGGGGACGATCAATACGCCCTTTTCATTCCCTCGATGAGCAGGACGGGACGAAAACTAACCCAGATAGGTGCAGAGGGCCGCATAACATGAAGAGGCATCGCCATACCCCTGATCATAGGCCGCGTAGAGCCTGTTTTTGTTTCTTTCCAAGCGACCCACATGGAGAGGGGACTTGGGTCGGATGATAAAAATGTCACCCTGCTTCTCGAGCCGTTCGATGGTTCCCATGGTTTGGTTATACCGCGCGTGACGGCGGGCCATGGCCTCGTACAGGCCCCGGTATCGAGGATATCGCAACCGGGCGAGATCCACCCAATGCGACCGCCTTTTTCGGTACCCTCCGGGCCGGGTCAAGACAAGGACGTTTTTGGTGTTGCCGTCATCCAGGCTCTTTTGAATGGGGATGGAATCCGAGATCCCGCCGTCCATCAGAATGCGACCCCTGTAGTGAACCGGTTTGGCGATAAAGGGCAGGCTGACCGATGCCTGGAGGACCGTCAAGTAGTCTTTCCCCATCTCCTTTTTTTCAAAATAGAGCGCCTCTCCGGTCCGGCAGTCCGTGACGGTAAAGATGCAGACCTGCGCGCTCGCCATGAAAATCTTGTCATCAAAGGGCACCAGTCGATGGGGAAGGGCATCAAAGATGAAGGTCATGCCGAACAGCTCGCCCCTTTTGAGAAGGCGCGGATAGCTCATGTATCGGGAATCGTTCACAAAGTGTATGTTGACGATGCGGCTGCGCTCGGGTTGCCGGGAAACATAGTTCGCCGCATTGCAGGCCCCCATCGAAACCCCGATCACATAGGGCAGATAGAGTCCTTTGTCCATGAAAAAACGGAGAACGCCCGAGGTATAGACACCCCGGAGGCCGCCGCCTTCAAGAATCAGTGCCGTATGATCGAGGTTCATGAAAAGGTCTTCCTTATCGTGCCTGCCTTACGGTGATTTTCAGGGCGCGGGCAACCAGGGCCCCTCCCATGACGAACAAACCCAGGATGGAGATCCCGATCCCGAAAGACCCCCTGTCTCCCATCACGCCGATGAGGGTCGGAACCACGCCGCTGCCGATGGTGAAGGCAAAGGGGATCGTGAAGGACACGGCAACACTTCTCACCTCCGGCGGACCGATGGAGGACAGGGCTGCAAAACCGGCGGGAAAGAAACAGACCGCTATGGTGGGCTGGAGAAAAAAGACGACATAGAGCACGGCATCGGGCACGGGGCCGAGTAAAACGGTCAGCAGGCCCGTGATCAGGAAGACGGTAATCACCGTTTTTCTGATTCCGAGACGATCTGCGGCCCATCCCGCGATAAAGGACGCCCCGACGCCCAAGATGCGCGAGCAGGCGATCAGGGTATTGGCCAGGGTCTGATCCATTCCCCGCTCCGCCACCAGGTAGAGGGAGAGCATGGTGTAGATGCCCAGGGTGCTGCTGATGGCCAGGCTGAAGAGGCAGAGCATGATCCAGAAGCCGGGCTCCCGCAAGAGGGTCTTTACGGCGGACAGGCTCGGAGGTGCACCCCGGAAATGCCCGCCCCGGCCGAAGCGGTAAAAAGCCGCCCCGGATGCGAGGGTCAGGAGGCCGACGGTGACCACGACCCCCCGCCACGGGAACCATGCCAGGAGTGCCTCGGCAATGAGGGGGACACCCACGAAGCCCAGGTTGGGGGCCAGTTCGTGAATTGCCACGGCCTTTCCCCAGTGTCTCGGGTTGACCAGGGCCGTGAGGGTCGCGATGCCCGAGGGGAGGTAGATACCCGCCACCAGGCCTATGAGAAACAGGCCCGAACGGATGGCCCAGAGACTTTCGCAAAAAGAAACCCCCACCTGGACCAGCCCCAGGGCGAAGGCGGAAAGGATGATGGTGCTGCGATGAGTCAGGCGGGATGAGACGAAGCCGGAACCCAAGAGGGAAATAAAATACCCTGAAGTGATGAAAAGAAAGAGGGACCCCGCCTGGACGTGGCGAATATCCAGGTCCTGCTCGATGACCGGCAGGAGAGGGGCGAAGATGATCCGGCTCATGAAATTGAGAAAGAAAATGAAGGTCATGATGAGAAGGGGCAAGATGACGGCCCCGAAGGCGTCGCCGGGATCCGAGGCACCGCAGGCTTCGGGTGCGTGATTTGGTTTTTGGGGGCTTTTTTTGAGGGGCCTTGCCGACATAAACTCTCCTTTGAAATCATGACCGTCATGGGGCCTTGCCTGGAGAAAAGACAGGCCCGTCGGGGGGAGGCAGGCATGCGGTTTTCACCGGATGCCTGCCCTGCACGCCCTGTGCAGGAGGTGTCCAGACAATCCCGTAAAGGCATGGTCGGCGATCTGTTCAGGTTTTAGGAAAGGCGTGGCCTCTCGAGGGCGCTGATGATTTGTCGAGACAATTTTTTATGCCACAGTGAGGGGGCTCTGACAAGTCCTATTTAGGGGAGCCGGGCACGCGGCCCCTTTAGTCGCAAGGCCGCCTGCACCCGTTGGTCATCGGGATAGACAAGGACTTCGGGGGCCTTATCGCCTTTTTGTGCATGGCCCTGAAGCGCCCGCTGGCGACGTAACTGCTCAGGTTGTTTAGGCTGTAGGCTAAAGGCTATTCGTTTTCGAACCCTTCGCTATCCGCGCATTGATCGAAGCAGGGCGCCCAAAACCTTCTCG
>CAYNYM010000523.1:0-3026 GCA_964401325.1 uncultured Desulfobacteraceae bacterium
TAAGCATGTTTTGCGGTGTGATTTGGGGCGGCATATCGGATAAACTCGGCCGAAGCAGGGGGGCCGCCCTGGCCTACCTGGTGCTTGGGCTGTCCTATCTCATCTATGCCCTGTTCAAGGCAGAATTCGGCATTTATCTCTCCGCTATCCTGTTTGGGTTGACGGCGTGGAGTATTCCGACCATCATGGCCGCTGCGGCGGGTGATTTTGTGGGACCGAGATTGGCCCCGGCAGGTCTTGGTTTTATCACCCTTTTCTTTGGAATTGGTCAGGCGATCGGTCCGGCACTGGGGGGATATCTTGCCGATATGAGTCAATCCTTTTCCATCCCCTTTCTGGTCGCCGGCGGCCTGTCCTTGGCCGGCATGGTCTTCTCCTTTTTCCTGAAAAGGCCGCCAACGGAGTAAATAGGGCACATGAGGTTATTCGTCGTCAAAGAGCGTAGCGAGTCCGGAAAAGAGAAAAGGGACGGGGATTTCTCTTCCCGTCCCTTTGCGCGTCAAGGTATGCTTAGCCCAGCTTCTTGAAGGCCTCCTTGCGTCCGGTATACTTCTCCCGCATCTGGGGCTTCATGAGTTTGCCGGTGGGATTTCGCATGACCTGATCAAAAACGATTTTTCTGGGCCATTTGAATTTGGCCAGCTGGGTCGTCTTGAGGAAATCCAGGACCTCTTCTTCGGTCATGCTCTCCCCTTCCTTGAGTTGAACGATGGCCATTACGATCTCCACGAGGCGATCATCGGGGTAGCCAATGCAGGCCACATCATCGACCTTGGCATTCTCCATGATGGCGTCTTCAATCTCCACAGGAAATATATTTTCGCCACCGCTGGTGATCATATCCTTTTTGCGGTCTACGATATAGAAATATCCTTCTTCATCCGTCTGAAGAAGGTCCCCGGTATAGAGCCAGCCGTCCCTGATGGTTTGTTCGGTCATCTCAGGATTATTGAAATACCCCTTCATCATCCTCGAGGTGGAGAAAACGAGTTCGCCTACCTCTCCCGGGGCCACTTCGTTCCCCTGGAAATCGGCAATTTTCCCTTCTACGCCAAAGGTGGGTTTTCCGATAGAGCCGGGTTTGCGAAGGACATCTTCTGGATAGAGGTTGAAGGTCCCGCCGCCGCCGCCCTCGGTGATGCCGTAAATGTTTGAAACAGCGCAGGGCAATGTCTCCACAAGTTTTTTCATGACATCGAAGGGAACCGGCTGGGCGCCGATTTCCATGTATTTCCAATGGGAAAGATCATAGTCGGAAAGCTTGAGATCACCTTTGCCGATGGCATTGAGGATGGCAACCGCAATGGGAACGACAAAAAGAACATCCGTTCCCTTCTCTTCGGCAATGGCCTCTATGATCCAATTGGGATCCTGGATCTCTCTCAGGATGGTCCCGGTGGCGCCTGTGGCATAAAAGGGCGCCCAGAGGAACATGGTGCCGCTGTGGTAAAGGGGAAGGAAGAACACGTAGTTGTCATTCTTTTCCACAAAGTAACTCATGCCGTTTGAGATGGCCACGTTGTTCAGGGAATAGTGGGTATGAAGCACGGGTTTGGGTTTGCCCGTCGTTCCCGAAGTAAACATCATCGCCAGATCGTGCTGATCCTCCACATCGACTATGGCCTCGGCGGTGTCCGCATAGGAAACGACGGTTTTGTAATCGATCATGTCTTCAGGCACCTTGTCACCGACGCAGATATAATTCTTCACCGTCGTCAGATCTTTTTGTACCGGCTGGACGACCGGAAGAAACTCGGATCCGAGGATAAATGCCTTGGGGTCACAGACATCTGCCGCGTAAAGAATATCGGGGCCCACAAATCTGAAATTGAGGGGCACGATAACGGCCCCCAGTTTGATGATCCCGTAGTAGGTGATCAGCCATTCGAGACTGTTGTTCTGGAGATGCATCACATAGTCGCCATCCCCTATACCGAGTTCCTTGGAAAGATAATTCGAAACCTTATTGATTTCATCGTTGAATTCCTTCCATGTCAGCGTGCGCCTCAGGTTCTTGGACGGGGTCCGTTCGATCAGGCAGGTCTTTTCCGGCAAGTGGCGAGCGTGAAGGGTAGCATATCTTGCGTAATTCATAGCATCAATCCTCCTTGGTACTCAATAATGGGGTTAATATTTATTTTGGGAACTATCTCAGAAAATTCTCCCAAAAACCACTACTCCAAAAATCCCAGAACTCTTGGCAACCATAAAGTGATACCGGGCATGTACGTGATGATGCCGAGGACTGCATACTGAATGATAAGGAAAGGGATGACGGCCTTTGAGACGTATATGAGGTTCTTGTTCGCCATCGCCCCCGTAATATAGAGGCTGACGCCCATGGGAGGCGTGCAATAGGCGATAGCCAGGTTGACCGTCAAAATCAGACCGAAATGCATGGGCTCAATTCCAAAGGGCGCCAGCATGGGAAGAAAAACCGGACCGATAATGAGTGTGGCGGATATGATGTCCATGAACATTCCGACAACGACAAGGAGTAAATTGATGACAAGTAGAAAAACAATCGGAGATTGAATGCTGCCCACGACCGCCTCGGTGATCTTTGCCGGGATGGCCTCCAGAGTCAGGTAACGGCCGAAACAGGTGGCCCCTGCAACGATAATCAGGAGGGTTGCGGAAGTCACTGCGGAGCTCACGGTAATCCGCTTTACGTCCTTGATTTTAATAGACTTATGGATGAACAATTCCACGATAAAGGCATAAATGCAGGCCACAACAGCGGCCTCGTTGGCGGTAAAGGCCCCTGAAAAAATTCCACCAAATATGATAACCGGTAGCATGAGGGACCAGAAACTCTCCTTAAGAACCTGGAGGATTTCTTTTGCAGACGGCACGGGCATTCTCACGAAATCGGTTCTTTTGCGGTGTAAAAAATACGAATAGAGACATACCCCGAGCATGATCAAAAGGCCGGGCAGGAACCCTGTCAGAAAGAGGCCCTCAAGAGACACATTGCTGATCATGGAGTAGAGAATCATCCCTATACTCGGAGGAATAATTACCCC
>CAYNYM010000524.1:0-3025 GCA_964401325.1 uncultured Desulfobacteraceae bacterium
CCTACGGACTTTCGGCGGATATCCTGCAGGATGTGGCCAGAGAAGAGGGACTCAAGGTGGACCTGCCCGGCTATGAGCAGGCCATGGCCCGACAGAGAAGGCAGTCCCAGGAGTCCTGGAAAGGAAGTGGCGAAGAGGAGGTGCCCGATGCCTACCGCAAGCTGACGGCGGCAGGTCTGCGAAGCCGTTTCCTGGGTTATGAACAACTGGTTTCCGGGGCCGGAATCATGGCGGTCCTGAAGGCCGGACAGGAGGTGCCATCCGCGGAGACCGGGGATGAAATCGAGGTGATTCTTGACAGCACACCCTTCTATGGTGAGGCCGGCGGCCAGGTCGGAGATGCGGGGCGGCTCACCGGGAACGGCATGCAGATGGAAATTACCCATACGCTCAAATTCGGCCAGGATTTCATTGTCCACCAGGGGAAGGTCCTCGACGGCTCGATTTCTTCGGGGGATCGGGTCACGGCCGAAGTAGACGAGGAAAAAAGAAAAGCCACGGCCCGGAACCATACGGCCACCCACCTCCTTCATGCCGCGTTGAGAGAGATTCTGGGAGACCACGTCAAGCAGGCCGGTTCCCTTGTCTCATCCGACAAGCTTCGATTTGACTTCAGTCATTTCACCCAGGTTGACCAGGAAAAATTGCAGGAAGTGGAGCGCCTCGTCAACCGTTATATTCGGGAGAATCATCCCCTCTCCACCCAAGTCATGGACAGAGAAGAGGCCATGGCAACCGGTGCTATGGCCATCTTTGAAGAAAGATACGGGGAAAGAGTCCGCCTGGTCCGGGTCGGAGACGGGGTGAGCATGGAGCTTTGCGGGGGAACCCACACCTCCAGGACAGGAGATATCGCGCTCTTCAAGATACTGAGCGAGAGCGCCGTCGGTGCCAACCTGCGCCGTATCGAGGCCCTGACCGGGCAAACGGCACTGGAATTCATCCAGGCCCAGGACAGGGACCTCAAAGTGATCTCTTCAATCTTGAAAACCTCCCCGGACCAGGTCAGAGACCGGACGGAAAAACTCCTCCAGCATCAAAAGGAGCGGGACAGAGAGATCGAGTCCCTTAAGGCAAAAATTCTCTCTTTTCAATCCGGCGACTTGCTGGCAGGGGTTCGGGAAGTGGCCGGGGTGAAGGTCCTCGCAAAGGAAGTAGAGGTGGACTCTCCCAAAGACCTGAGGGAGTTTGCCGATCGCGTCAAGGAAAAGCTTTCTTCCGGTATTGCCGTCCTTGGAGCAAAAAAGGAAGGCAAGGCCCTTCTGATCTGCATCGTCACGCAGGACCTTCGGGATCGATACAAGGCGGGTCAAATTATCGGTCGTTTGTCACAAATGGTGGGTGGAAAAGGGGGCGGGCGCCCTGATATGGCCCAGGGCGGCGGGAGTCAACCCGAGAATATCGGGCAGGCCCTCGATTCGGTGCCTGAAATCATCGAAGGCCTTTGACCCCAACGGGGCAACACCCGGAAAGGGAAGAAATTCATTTGTCATCGGTATAGGTTAATGTGGAAAAGTTGTAAGTGAATAAAGAATCCGGGTCCAGAGGGCCCGGATTTGGTTTAAATCCAAAGGAAATGTGGCCTTTGATATTTGAAATTGCGACCCCTCATGCAAAGCACTATGGCAGAGCCTATCGTCTCTGACTCCCGCAAAGCAGGATCTTCGACTCGCCCAAAGGACCAAGGGTTAAATGCCGCAACAAAAAAAAACCCGGCCGAAACCTTCGCTCGACCGGGGTTACTATGCCCTATTTTGCACAGAGGGCGCTTTTTCAGGGGAATCGCCCTATTTGGTTTTCATCCTTTTTCTTCAGCCTTCGCCGCCTCATGGGCGAGCCTTTGTTTACAGATGCTGATATATTCCAGGGCCTCGTTGTACTGCCCCATATCGGGATAGGTCTGAACGATATAGGTGTACCGGGCCAGGGCCGCTTCATATTTACCCATCTTGAAGTAAAAATGTCCCACGACCAGTTCATATTCGGCGAGGAATATGAGGCACTTCCTGATGTTTTTCCGGGCCCTGTGGGCATAGTCATCTCGTGGAAATCGCCGGATAAGCCTCTCGAATTCCTCCTTTGCCTTGAAGGTGTGGGACTGATCCCTGTCATTCGTGCTCATCTGGGTAAAATGGCTCATGCCTCTTTGATAGATCACATAGGGAATCTGCTTGTTCTTGGGGTGAAGCCTCTCAAATTCCTCATAGGCCTGATAGGCTGCATCATACTCTTCCGTTCGGTACAGGGCATCGGCCATCCGCAGCTCCGCCAGGGTGGCATATCTGCTATAGGGGAACCGGTCCTTGATCATCTGAAAAGACTCGACGGCCCCCTTGTAACTGCCCTTGTCCATTCTTTCCATGCCCTGGGTCATGAGTTCGGCTGGATTCATTTCTTCGTCTTCGCCGAACAGAAGGTTGTCAATGGAAGAACACCCGCCGAGTAAGGCCATCATCATCACCGCCATGGCTACCCGGCTCAAAACAAAAGGAATTTTTTTCATCAACTCTTATCCTCATCCGGTTCGAGACTCTCCAGATATTTTTCCGCCGAAAAGGAGGCTGCAGCGCCCTCACCGACGGCGGTTGAGATCTGACGGAAAAGTTTGGATCGGACATCCCCTGCGGCAAAGACGCCGGGAACGGAGGTTTGCATATCATTGTCCGTAAGGATAAAGCCCCTCTCGTCCAGGTCCACCAGATCTTTGACCAGTTCCGTATTGGGAATGGTCCCGACAAAGACAAAAACCCCCTTGACACTCTTTTGGCCTACCTCACCGGTCTTCACATTCTTGAGTTCAAGGCCCTTCACCGCAGTCTCGCCCTGGATTCTGAGCGGCACGGTATCCCACACAAACTCAATCTTCTCTTCGGCCATGGCCCTTTCCTGAAGCACTTTGGTGGCCCGCAATGCGTCCCGTCGATGGATCAGACTGACCTTGCTGACAAAACGGGTCAGGAAAATGGCCTCTTCAACCGCCGTATCCCCCCCACCGATCACAGCGACTTCCTGATCCCTGTAAAAG
>CAYNYM010000525.1:0-3016 GCA_964401325.1 uncultured Desulfobacteraceae bacterium
GCCTTTTCCGAGGCCATGTGCCTGCTGGGTCGCCACAGTGAAGACTATCTGGAGGGACCCCGGGCCTTCCGGGAAAAGCGAGAGCCCGTCTGGAAGGGGCGGTAGTTAGTGTCCATCCTGAAATTTTTGATTTCCGGATGGAGCGATCAGCTGCCGGCATTCAGCAATCAGCTTAATTCTTTGTATCTTCATGGCTTTTGTCACCCCAAGGCGGGACTGATTGCCGTGAACAGAAGTCCGGGGATACCCCTTACCGGGTGCGCACCGGTTATGGCCCCTATCCGAGTCAAGAAGGCGTATCTGCTCATTTTCGGCTAATCGCCCGTATGATTGCCGATACCGGGCATCAGGGTCTCCCCTCTGAGGAGCCGTTTTTTCACGCAATGATTGATGCTATGGTCTCTTCGCTTCAGGGAAGCGCTTCGTTTTTTGAGGGAGGCCAGGGGCATTCGCAATCGGGGGTTGGCGGCCAATACTTCTCCGTGGCGCTCCAGAAAGGCCCAGTAAAGGGGTGAGACCGGGCAGGTGCCCTTGGGATCAAAGGCGCAAACTTTGCAAAAATCACTCATCTTCAGGATATAAGGGGTGCCCGAGACATAGGGTTTGGTGGTCATGAACTCTCCCAGCCCGAAGGTCCCCATGCCCAGGACATTGGGCTCCACCACCCAGTCAAAGGCATCCGTGTAGGCGACCCAGAACCAGTCGGTCAGTTCCCTGGGGTCCACATCCAGGAGGGTGGCCAGGTTGCACAGGACCATGAGCCGGGTAATGTGGTGGCCGTATCCCTCTTCCCAGACCCCTTTGACGACCCCGTCCAGGCACGCCAGGCCGGAGCGCTCCCCCCAAAAGGCCGGAGGGAGTGAGGTTTTCGCCTCCAGCACATTGGGGCAGGCCCCGCCGAAACCTTTCTTTTTTTCCGCGCCCTCCCAGGTTCGGCACGCCCAACGGCTATATCCGCCGTCCCCCGGTTCGCCCCGGCAGGCCGGTCTTTCTCCTGCGAGGTCCCGGAATCCGTCGGTTTGTCGGTGCACATGGCGAACGAACTCGCGCCAGCCCAGGACCTGCCGGATAAATCCCTCCCGGCTCGGAAGGTCCAGTTCCATCGCCATCACATGGGAAAGAATGCGATCCGGGAGCAGGCGGTGCAGGTTGAGCAGGTGCGAGATGCGGGTATGGAAGAGGGTCCTGGATCGGGTGGACATGGCGTCCTCGAAGGGGCCGAAATGGGGGAGGCATTCCTGCCGGGCCCAGGACCAGAGTTCTTTGGCATCCTCAAGGGTGGCCGGCAGCCGGTCAAGATCCAGGCGACCCGGGTGACGGGTGAATCGGGCCTGGATGATACGGACGACCTCTTCCTTGATGGGGTCCCGGGGGAAGGTGGGCGGCACGGGTGCCGGGGGGGTGCCCTTCCAGGGCAAGCGGTTCTGGGCATCAAGGCTGTATTTGCCGCCGACAGGCTTTCCGGAGGCCATGAGGATGCCGGTCTCCCGGCGCACAAGGCGGTAGAAGGCATCCATCCTGAAAGGCGGCCCTTTGGGGCTCGATGCCTTGAATTGTTCGGTGGTGGTCAACCATCCCTCGTGGGGGATCATTATGAGACGGCGCTTTTCTATGAGGGGATTCAGCTCGAAACGAAGTTCCCTTTCAGCCGGTTCCATGACTTGCATGGGGCCGAGTTCACGGGTCAGCCGATCGAGGGCGGGCAGGTATCCTTCGGGAGATACCACGTGCCTGACGGCGACGCCCCTTTGTGCCTGTTCCAGGGCGAAGTGACGCAGGTTGGCGATGACCAGGGCGAGCTTCTGCTTGTGGTAGGGCCTTCGGTCGGCCTTTTGTGGGCTTTCGATGAGCACGATCCCCAGGTGCCGGGGGTCTTCGCGCGCGAGGGGGCCCATCTGATCCGATAGCTGGTCATAGGGAACAAAGAGCCATTGGCGGTGTTCTCGTCCTTTGGGTTGGGCTTGGGCCAGCTCTTTTTTGAAGGTGCTCATGGCAATTTCCCTTGGAGCCTTGTCGGGCAGGTGGCCTTATTTGATTCTTACCACGAAACACACGAAATACACGAAAAAGTTATTTGTGGTGCCTCCACAGGGTGATTCCATTCAAGGTTGCGTTGGGGCCATGCCCGAAATTGCCCGGCAAAGTCAATGGCAAGTTGGCGACCTGGATATTCCGTCCTTTTCGCCCTGCCTTTTTGTAATATTCATATCAGAAGATATGCCGCCTCTCTTGACCGCTTTTATCGGTTTCAGGGACGAGGTAAGTCCCAGTGCGAGAAGGCTCATTAGGGTGCAAATCCAGAAGGCCGTGCGATAGGTTCCGGTGATGTCAAAGATGAATCCTGACACAAAAGGACCGATGGCTCCTCCCACTGTGCCGCTGAAGGCCACGATGCCGAAAAGGACCCCGTGGATCCTGAGGCCGAAAAAATCGGCCACAATGGGTGAGAGGATCGTGAAAAATCCGCCATGGGCCACACCGTAAAATGCTGCGAAAAGATAGAGACTCCAGGGTTCATCGGCCACCTGCAACCACGAAAGCACAAGGGTAAAGAGCACAAAACAGAAAATCATGGACCTCTTTGTGCCGATTCGATCAAGGGCAAACCCGGTGAGGATCCGGCCCGCTATGCTCACACCGCCAATCGTAGAGAGGATGCCCGCGGCCTTTGTCGGGGAGTCCATGATCCCCCGGGCGTAGGGGACGATATGCACCATAACGGTCATAAGAGAGAATAGGCTTGCAAGATTGATTGCGCAAATGGTCCAGAACGCCTTGGTATGAAGTACATCCCGCAGGGAAAGGTCTCTTGCGACCACCTCCGATGTTCCCCCCGGGCTCTTCGGGCAAGAGTCCGACGGCAGGGTATCCTGATGCGGGTCACGTTTGAGCAGCAGACCGATGGTGAGGATCAAAATCAGCGATGCGCCACCCATGAGAATGAAGGCATTGCGCCAGCCACCAGCGCAGAGCCCTGTCCCATGTGCTACGCTGCCATCTGCTGGGCCAATATCCC
>CAYNYM010000526.1:0-3007 GCA_964401325.1 uncultured Desulfobacteraceae bacterium
ATCCAGCCAGGAAAATCCGGAAACGAAACGCCAAAGTCGCATTTGGGAACTTTGTGTACGATAGCGATGTAGTTTGTCAGGGTTACGCGTCATCTAAAACTGATTCCCGACCGGCGCTCGATACTTTTCAGGGTGCCAATCGGTATGTTCTTTTTCGGGTGCGGAACGGTGACACGCCCCTTTTTGGCTGGATGCCGAAATTGAGAATGGGAGCCGTTTTGTTTGAGAATCTTGATGATTGTTCGGCTATCCATGATGTGTATTTGTACACATTATGACTGGGCGCGTCAACAAAAAAGTCACCGGATAACAGCGGGCTGGACAAGGGTGCATGTAAAAAACGGTGTATTGATCGCCGCGCTGCACCCTTTTTACGATTTCCGGTAAAGAGGCTCGAAGATCTTTAACATTAATGACCCCTTTCATAAGATCACCTCCGTCGTTCCGGTGTCCATCTCAAGTTAAACTGTTAATAGGGAGGATAGCAATCTTTTGTTCCGTTCAGGCCTTGGACGTGACGGCCAAACCCATGCCCTCCCCCCTGCCTTTTCACCCAATTCTCATTTTCCCCTAACCCTTTCCAAACAGATGGGGCCTATCTTTTACTGCAATATGCGGTTTCTGGATGGAGCGGTCGGCTATCAGCGATCAGCAGTCAGCTAATCCGTTGTTTTGTATTGTCTTTTGCTGAGCGCTGAAAGCTGATATCCGGTATTCTGAATTCGGGAATGACTATTTCCGGATGAGCGCTAACGAAACTCTAAAGCAGTCCTAACCCTAATCTAACAAAACGAGACGAAAGTAACATGTTTATAAAATTGGAGGAAAAAATGAAGAAAAAATGTTTTTTGGTTCTGGCTCTTGCCATGGTGTTCACCTTTGCGACCGGCCCAGCCTGGGCGGGTAAACTCGTGATCAAAGGGTCCACCACCGTGCTTCCGATCGCCCAAAAGGTGGCGGAGGCTTACATGCAGCAACATCCCGATGTCAAGATCTCCCTTTCCGGCGGCGGGTCCGGTAACGGCATCAAGGCCCTGATCGACGGGTCCACGGACATCGCGGACAGTTCCCGATTCATCAAGAACAAGGAAGTAAAGCTTGCCGTGGAAAAGGGGCGGTATCCCGTTCCCTTTGCCGTGGCCTACGATTGCATCGTCCCCGTTGTCCATCCGAGCAACACGGTGTCCAACCTGACCATGGATCAGCTCAAGGCCATCTATAAAGGTGAAATCAAGAACTGGAAAGAACTGGGGGGGCCTGATAGAAAGATCGTGGTGATCTCGAGAGATACCTCTTCCGGGACATACGAGGTGTGGCATGGGAAGGTCATGAAAAAAGAAAGGGTCTTTCCCGGCGCCCTGCTTCAGGCCTCCAACGGTGCGATCGTCCAGGCCGTGGCCAAGAACAAGAATGCCGTGGGATATATAGGGCTCGGCTATTTGGATGAGGGCGTGAAGGCCCTGACGGTCAATGGTGTCAAGGGATCTGCAGAAACGACCCTCAACGGGACGTTTCCGATCAGCCGGCCTCTTTTCATGTTCACCGCGGGTTGGCCCAAGGGCGACACTCTCAATTTCATCAACTTTGTGATCAATCCCGAGAAAGGGCAAAAATACGTCGGCGAAGCCGGTTATGTACCCCTTTTCTAGTCTTTAAGCGAAATGTTTCAGGCGCTCCCGTCCGAATCTGGGGAGCGCCCGAGTTTTTTTTGAGAGCAGGGCCTTCATGGACTTATGGCTCTTAAAAGTGGTTGAAGGAAAGTAAGTTGACAAGAGCGCAAAAGACAGGTCAAAGCCGCCGTCGCACTGAAAGGCTCGTTCGTTTCACCTTTTTCGGCCTGGCCCTGGCCTCCATCGTGACCCTCGGCCTGATCCTCGTGTTTCTTTTCGTGGAAGGCATCCCCATCTTCAGCAAGGTGTCGCTGCAGGACTTCGTCTTTGGGAAATACTGGTATCCCACCGATGATCCCCCAGCATTCGGCATTCTTGCCCTGATCGTGGGCTCCCTCGCCGTGACCGGGGTGGCCTCCGCGATCTCGATTCCTCTTGGCGTACTGACCGCCCTCTATCTCGCCGAAGTCGCCTCGGCCAGGGTGCGTGAATGGGTCAAGCCGATGGTGGAACTCCTGGCGGCCCTTCCCTCCGTGGTGATCGGGTTTTTCGGCATGGTCGTGGTCGCGCCCTTTCTGCAGGAGGCCTTTGATGTCGCGACAGGGCTCAACCTCTTCAACGCGGCCCTGATGCTCGCCTTCATGTCGATTCCCACCATATGCAGCCTGTCGGAAGATGCTGTCTTTAGTGTACCGCAGGAACTCAAAGAGGCCTCTCTGGCCCTTGGGGCCACCCACTGGGAGACGATTTGGCGGGTCACTGTCCCGGCATCCATCTCAGGCATCAGCACCGCGGTGATCCTGGGCATGTCCCGGGCCATCGGGGAGACCATGGTGGTGCTGATGGTCGCAGGGGGAGCGGCCATGGTTCCCGGTTCCATATTTGATCCGGTGAGACCGCTGCCTGCAAGCATTGCCGCTGAAATGGCGGAGGCGCCGTTTCGTGGAGATCATTATTACGCATTGTTTGCTACGGGTATCGTCCTTTTTCTCTTCACCCTGGCCTTTAATCTGGTGGCGGATTATATCTCCAACAAATACCGGCAGGTCGGGGCGGCGACCCTTTGAGGGAACCTATGAAAAGAGAGGCAAAGCAGGATGTGCCCCGGTGAGGAAGGCTCGTGGAGGTTGGGAAGAACGCCGAGCATGGGGCCTTTGGCGTGAAAGATGAGCGAATGCAAGGGAGCGATGCAAAAACGGAAATGAATGAAACGATCACAGAAAAAATAACTGAAGAAACCATGTCTTTCTCCGGTCAAGTGAGGGGACGGAAACAAAAAATGGGCGAGGTCTTTTCTTTGGGCGCACATATAGGTCGGCGCAAGATCCTGCAAGGTTTGATATTCAATCTCTTCAAGATCGCCGCCGTGATCAACGGCATGGCCCTCGTGGTCATCG
>CAYNYM010000527.1:0-2998 GCA_964401325.1 uncultured Desulfobacteraceae bacterium
GCGAGAAACAACAAAAGGGTGAATCGGGGCGACGGCCGTCTTGTCCTGCCGGGGCCGGTCCCGGGTTTCGTTTGATCAGTCATTTGTCCTGTGGGCATTCGGGGGTTTATGGGTTGGTGTCGATTTCGACCGTACAGATGGCTGCCTGAGGATCGAAAAGCCTCATGCATTCAACATGGGCAAACACTCCGAAAAAGAATTTCGGAAGACACAATCCTCCATATCATAGTCGAGAGGATTCGGGAGATCAAGAATTATTGGGCCATATGGGCCCGGTCCCGTCGGAAATCGAGCCCGAAATCTGGGTATTCGGCAAAAAGCGTTGAGGTTTAGGCGGGTGTGTTTTATCGTTAAAGAATTTCAAAGAAGGTAAACTATCATTTGAAATTGATTTCAAACTTGGAGAAAGAGCGAATGGAAGAGAAAGAGAAGGCTGGGCAAGAGGACGCTACGAAGGAAATCGTCGTGAACGCGGACAAGAACTTCAAGTTCCCTATCCCTGAAGAAGCGAAGGTCCGTATCGAATACACCCGCCGTTTCTTTGAAAAAAACAATCTGCTCGATTGGATCGCCGAATTCAAACTGGGGACCGCAGGGTACCGGGACACCATCAATATGAAGGATTTCTTTGCGACCGACGCCCCTTTCAATGCCCATACCGTCTTGATTTTTGCCGAGGCCATGGCGCGTATCTACGACCGGAAGGGCTTCCAATCCCGTCACCTAGGGGGAGAGGTTCGGAGGTATACCCGCAAGATCATAGAACTGATCGGCCGGGTTTTTGTCCATCATGGCGTGACGGTTCACCTTCATGGTGACAAGGAGACCACCCCTATCTGGGCCTCTTCTTTCGGGGTTTTTTTCAATGAACTGGACGGTGGGGCCAACATCACGGCCAGCCATTCCCAGGACTTCAAACAGGGGATCAAGCCCATGGATAAAAACGGGATGCAGCTCCTGGACATGGCCGACGAGATCCGGGATGAGGTCTGGAAGATCGGGAAGCAGGCCGGGAAGGAGGTCTTTTCCGTGTCCCTCGGTCCCCTGACCTCTCCCCTAGTCAGGAAGGATTTTCACTATTTCGAGCCCTATTCGGAATACCTGAAGGGCATTATCCCGGAAGAGGCCTTCCGCCTGATCCGCGAGGCCCAGGAGGCGGGGATGAAGGTCGGGGCCTCCACGGTCGGCGGAAGCATGCATGAAAACTCCCTCCCCATCTTTCAGCATTTCGGTATCACAACCGCACCCCAGGGCATGATCCGGTACCTTCAATGGGAGAAAAGAGATGATTTTCATCGGGTAGGTGAGATTGACGGGGAAAACTATGGTTGTGATCCAACGAAACCGATCATCTACCGGAACATCGGCCTGAAGGAGAGATTACTCGCCGGAGAGATACATTTCGGTTTCATCTGGGATCCGGACGGCGACCGGTACAATATCGTCACAATAGCGGACGCCTCGCTCGGCCAAAGGGCGGCTGAGATGGGACTCGAAGTGGAGGAAATCGATAAAAGCCGTCACTGCGTGGTCTATTTTAAACCCAGCCAGATCTATTTCCTGAATGCCGCCCTCAGACTCGAGATGATGGCCAAGAACGGCGTGCTCTTTGACTACGATTTTGTTATCGGTACGACCTATCCCACGTCCAAATCCATCGGGGAACTGGCCGAGGTGTTCAATCACAAATACGCCGCAAGGTTCGAAGAGAAGGGTAGCCGGATAAGGGTTTTCAACACTCCTGTGGGGTTCAAATATTTCGGGCAGATGGTGAAAGACATCGAGACGCAGGTTGAAAGGGGCGGTGAGGTATTCGTGGTAGATGTTACGGGGGAGAGGGTCAGCCTGGGTCATAATCCCCGGATCCTGATTATGGCCGAGGAATCGGGCGGCGCGGCCATGGGAAGTGTCTCTTGGGCCTTCAGCAGAAATCGTAAGAGACGGAGCCTGGCCATGAAGGAAAAGGACGGCATGCAGCTCTCCCTCATGAATCTGGGCATCATGGCAAAATTATTTCTCGAAGGAAAGTCCTATGCCGCCCTTTACCTTGAAACGGTCGAGAAATACGGCATACGGTACAGATTCTACGACAGGATCGACAAGAAATTATTTGACGAGGCATTGACCGGTGAGCCTCGGGAACGGGCCCGTGCGATCGGCAACAAGGCCAAGGAATATATGGTGGAAACCTTCAGCGAACTGACTCGCGGGCTCTCGCCGGCAAAGGCCGTAGAAAGGCTACAGGAACTGGTGGGTAAGCGGGTAACCATTCCGGAGATCCGGCGCGTGTTTTGGGCCGGTGACGGGACCTATATCGACTTCGGCGATTTTTGGTTCGAACTCAGGGCCTCGGGAACGGATGCGGTATTGCGTTTTTATATCGAGGGCCGGGAAAAGAGCATGCTGGAGTCCGTGAACCGGGCCTTTGTGGGTGTGGCTGATGAAAAGATCCGGGAGCTTTCCTCTACTGGTGTTCCTTGAGCTTTTCTTGAGGGATTGCTGGGTCAGGCTTTTTCTCAAAGGCCCTGGTCGGTTCCCCCCTCGTCCGGGGGTGTTCCCCTCCAGACCGAACCCCATTTTTTTTATTGAACCGGCAGGGCCGTGAGAAAGGTTTAATCGCATAATCCGATGATTAAAATAGCCGCCATTGAGCACAGCGTCCCTGCCTGCGCTGATTTTGGGGACTGATGATCGGCCCGAGGGCAAAGGCCTTCGACATTGGGGTGCGATCCTCTGGAGAAAACCCCCGGCCAAGAGGGCACGGTCTCGAGGCTGATCGTTGTCAAAACTTCAATCCCGGGTCGTCTGTCACTCAGGTCTTTCTCCTTGACAGACAAGGCCATTTCTCATATATCCGGTCTATTCAAAACGGGTTTTAACGTGTCAAAGATGCTCGAGATTTTTATGCTTTTTACCTGAGGAGGAGGGATACTTATGTTTAAAAGACTGGTTGGTATCGGCCTGGCGGCAGTCCTATGTTTCACCGTGACACTCTCAT
>CAYNYM010000528.1:0-2995 GCA_964401325.1 uncultured Desulfobacteraceae bacterium
ATCATGCATGTTCCCTTCCTGCGGTACCTCACAGCCTAAATGCCTACAGCCTATCCAGCTGAGTAGTTACGATAGGTTATCATAAGGATTCCAGAGTACCCCCCATCCCCTTGATTACCGTCTCAACTGCGGTTCGGCGACTGGAGCCACCCTCTTTGAGCATGCCCTTCAACCCCTCGCCAACATAACATGCTTGAATAACATACTTAGGCATTTTTTTGTCCCCCTTTTCTTTTTTGTTATCTTAAGGCGTTACATTATATGGGTTTCCGCGGGTTAGCGCCTCCATCCTTTTCTTCGAATATCCCAGAATTTCCCATGCCTCTTTGAAAACGGGCCTTCCGTCTCTATTAAAGGGATCTATAAGGATTTTGCGATTAAAAAAAGGCGAAGGCTTCCAGTGGCAGTCTCTACATCCCCCGGCTCCAAGGGCTTTCTTGCCGTTGACCACATTATGGCTCAGATCAAAGGGCTCGCAGCATTTGAACCCCCCATCACGCGTCGGCATGAGCCCCTTATTCAATTGTTCGTATTCAAGGTAATAAATCATGCCGCCTTTCACCAGCACAGGCGTGTGGTACACCAAAGGACATCCGTGCCTGTCCTTCCCGTCCGATAGGGCTTTTAGATACCCCTTTATCTCTTCTGCCGTGTTTACGGACTTGGACCCTTTTAGTGCCTCTAAGAGTGCTAAATTAGTGATTGAAAATTCGTTTTTTGTATTGGCACCGGTGAAATCCCTGATTCTCCAGAGGGGAATCGGAATAACGCGATGAGAAGGTCTGTCCCAATCCCCCCACCAGATGGCCTGCATGGGATCCACCGGCTTAATTTTTCCTTTGTATTTGACAAAGGCGGGACACCAGGTCTTATTAGGAGTCCCTGCGCAGGATTGGTTCGGATTCAAAGGGTCATTGGACAGAAAATCCGTGGTCCAATATTTATTGGTATGCCCTGTGGCAGCATTATCAATCACTGAGGTGGCCGCATAGGTCTTGTACGGGATGTGGCAGGCCTCGCAAGCAATTTTTTCAAGATGCAGGTCCGGAAATTTGTGATCCGGCTTTGTCGCGCGTTCATCCGCGCCCTTTATATGGCAATCAATACAGCCCTTCATCTTACCATCAAGGTCGTCTCGCACAGAACCGACCAATATATCCCCCTTCGCAATCTCATGATCTTCTCCGCCTGGATGACAATGGATACAGGTCAATCCCTTTGCCTTGTGCACGTCTGTTTCAGCTTTCCACGTCCTTCCCCTCTTCATGGTGTCCGGCATGACATGGCAATTCCAGCAGTTCTTGTCCGGGACCTCTCTGGTAATAGAAGCGGCAAGGTTTGCCGGATCGGCGATGTTCGTCCGGGTGTAATCGGTTCGAAAAAAGCCGACCTCGGGGTTGGCTGAAGACATGGCCGGTTTTGAACGATTAAGTTCCTTAAACCATCCTGCTCCTAACATGGGGGCCTCAAAGAGAAATCCTCCCTTAACGGCAAGGGCCCGAGCCTTCCAGTTATAGTTTTTGAGGTGGCACATGAGGCAGTCTGCTTCGAGGACGCCACTTCTTGCCCAATTTGATCTGTAATAATCACCGTCAAGATAATTGGCTCCCCTTGACAGAATATTGTTCTCTGGATTTCTTGCGAATTCATCGTATCGATTTCCTTTGCGATCATACTCCGCCGGACCACCTCCCGGATGACACACGCCACACGTTGTCGTCCAAAAATAGGATGACTTGTCAATGTCACATCGTCTCATGTTTACCTTCCTGGCCAACTGGCTGGAATCTGAAGAAGGAGGTCACCATTTGCCATACATGCCCTTTGAAATAAGCCAAGGGTTTCTGGAGTCCATGTCGTCCCGAACAATGATGTTCCCCTCCGCATCGGTTCGACCCATTTGAAAGTGGTAGGCATTGGTTATGGCTTCGTAATCGTGGCATTCGCCGCATGTGTTTTTCGGGCTGTAGGGGACATTACTTTCAAGCGAAATTTCATTTCCATCGTAATCAATTAAAATGATCTCCGGATGGGAGGACTCCTCAGAGCCCTCGGAAACAGAAAAAGCCAGAAAAATAGGCAAGGCAAACCAAATGAGATAGAAAAAACATTTTTTCATGGGAAAATTCCTTTCAATTGGAAATGTTCGGTTGAATACAAACACCTCTAAGCCGGATTGCCCATGCCCCCCTCTGACTTATCGAGCAAGGCGAATGTCCCAAGGTTCGGGTAGAATTGGCCCCGAAGAGCCATTGATATCCACCCTTTCTCTTCAGAGACCACGATGACGAGGGCATCGCTTACCTGACTGAGACCAAGCGCTGCCCGGTGCCGCGTTGCCAGGCAGAGAGCGTCCAATTCCGAATTATGAGGGGCTAGAGGGAGTACACAGTTTGCCATTCGGATGTTGGCATTTTGGATAACGACCGCCCCATCATGAAGCGGGCTTCCCGGATAAAAGATATTCTCTAAAATCGGCGCACTGACGCTGGCCTTAATGATGGCGCCGCCTTTAAGGTGCTCATCCAGGTTGTTTTCTTGCTCTATCACGATGATGGCGCCATGACGCTTCTGACTCAGCTTGGAGACTGCGACGACGACTTCCCCTGGAACCTTTATGTTAGGAGAAATACAGCATTTGAGATGATTCTGCAAAAGCCCCTGCTCTAATTGATTGAGTACTTCTCGAATTTGGTATAGTTCCTGCAAAAATATGCTCAGGCGAGAACACTGCTTCAGGAAAGGAATACCTTTGTGAAGCTGCGTGATCCTGGATTTCAGATCTTCAAATTTTTCATTGATGGCTTCATCCCTGATCATTATGCTTTTGCCAGTCGAATCGGTCACTTTTGCACTCCTCTAAATTCGATTATCACAAAACTAAAGTATAAAGCACCCCAACCGCCATACGTGCAAAAACAAGATTGAAAGTAACTACTTAGCTAGATAGGCTGTAGGCATTTAGGCTGTGAGGTACCGCGGGAAGGGAACATGC
>CAYNYM010000529.1:0-2988 GCA_964401325.1 uncultured Desulfobacteraceae bacterium
CCGTGACCCACGGCGTGGGGGACCGGCTCGGCAGCATCACCCCCGGCAAACTGGCAGACCTCATCGTCCTGGACCGGGACATCTACACGATAGATCCCATGGAGATCCTGGAGACCCGGGTGGACCTCACGGTCTTTGACGGCCGCATCGTGTACAGAAGGGAAAGGTAAAAAATCCGGAGCCGGATAGCACGGGCCTGGTTGAGCCAAAAGAAATTGAGCTTATTTGAATTATAACGGCTCATGAGTACTGGACGAATATGAAGTGTTGGAGTGATGGAGTAATGGAAAAACCATCATATCAACTGTGGCTGCATTGAATTGACCCAGATAAAGGAAATTGTAACTGTCTGGCTTTTTGAGCCGAACTCAGATGTGGACGGGTCATGACCAAGCACGCCCATATTTTCAAAAGGCTAACCTAATAGAATAAATAACAATATCAGGAGGAAAATGGAGTATGAAGACGTTTGTTGCTCTATGTTGTGTTCTGCTTGTCTCTCTAACGGCCATCGGGACGGTCGATGCCAAAAGTGCTCATACGCAGCAACCCTTCACGTCCGGTGAGCTGGATCGGTTCATCGCCGACGTGCCGTCCGTGAGCGATCTGGCCGCGTCGGCACAACAGGACCTGGAAAAAAATGCTCAGTCCGGAGACACCACCGCCATGATGTCCACACAGGTGTGCTCAAAATATTCCGGAAATATCAAGGAAAAGGGATGGGATCCCGACCGTTTTTACTACATCTACGGCCATGTCATGGGTGTGATGACCTTTCTCCAGATGGAAAGACTCTTACCGAAACTGAGTCCCCAGTTGGCCCAGACCCAGAAGATGATCCAGGATAATCCCTTTTTTACAAAAGAACAGAAAAAGGAGATGCTCAAGGAGATGGCCCAAGAGATGGCCGAGGGGAATGCGGGCATGAGGGAGGCCAGGGCGGAAATGGCCAAAGAAGTGCCCCCTTCTGAGATCAAATTGATCCGGGCAAAGCAGGATGACATCCTGAAGAGCCTGGGAAGTTCATCTTATTGATATTTTGTGACAGACGCATGTGAAAAAGGTTCAGAGGTTCAAGGGTTCAAGGGTTTGGGGTTCCCGCCTTCGCATTAAGCTACGACGTGGCAAGCAGGGTCTGTATTCCTTTTTTCCCCCGCCCCTCGAGCAAAGCGGCCCCCTTAAACGCATCGATCGCTCTTTTCCTTTCGCCTTTAACCTTTGATCTCTTTTTCAGCCTCCTTCATGATAAAGCCGTGCTTTGTCCGTCCGTGGCGGCAAAGGGTTTCTCACACCTTTTGTGCCCTTAGCGACTTAGCGGTTCAGTTTTGATCTCCTGACGTTGACGAAATCTTAACCCAATATCCTTTGCGCCCTTAGCGTCTTGGCGGTTCAATACGTTTTTCATTCCTCAAGGCTCTCGAGGAATTTTTCGGGCGTAATGGGATTGCCGTTTTCATCCAGCATGAACAGTTCCCCTCCCCCGAGGCCCCCCGAATCATCCGACGCGGCGGACTCCTCCGCCTTCGCTTTTGTCTTCTTCACCTTCTTCCCACCGGTATCCGGCCTCTCCGGGGGCACAACCGTATGAAGATCCAAATCGAATCTTCCTTCAAGGGTCTTGGCCGTGCAGTCCCATTTCAACCTGCCGCGCACAAAACCGGAATGTCTGGTATCGGGCGAGTCCTCTATCTCCCAGCAGTTCGCCCGGTCGCCGGTACCGAGATTAATGCGCTTGTGGATATGCAGGGCATCAAAGGTCTTTCCGTCGGCCTTGAGTTTCCGGTAAAGGTCTCTTGCCTGATCGTTCATGATCGGTTCGAACACCTCCTCAAACCCGTAGCATCCCTCACAGAGCATGGCGCAAAGGGCCATGGGAAAACTCTGATCGACCATAAAGGGGGCGGGGACCGTGTGCGAGCGGCCGGGGATGATGCGGACCGAGCAGGACTCGGGTTGACGCTCCCGGGATGCGGAAGAGAGTTTGATTTCATGGACAATGGCCGGCGACATGCTTTGGGTGATTTGAGTGAACGTCAGACCCTCTACGGGATGGTTCCTGAGCCTGCTGTCCTTATCCGGGACAAAGTGGTTGTAGAACACGTCGAGCCCCACCGACGGGTTCTTCAAACGGGTTTTATGCCCTTCCTTGCTTTTGCGATAATTGTATGAGATTTTTCCGCACTTATTCTCAATGAACCACCCGTTGACGTCATGGGTGCGCCGCTTGGGGGAGGGGTTGGAGAGGGTGAGTCTGACGTCTTCGGCCTTCCCCTGATAGGCCACCCGGTACCCCTTGAATCCGATTTCCGGATTCTCATACCGCTCCTCGGTACGGCTCTCGAACTGTGTGGTAAAATGAAGGCTGAAATTTCCGCCGGCCTTCGTGACCTCCCTGTCCTCATGAAAACTTCTCTCCGCGGTCCGTGTGGTGACAAGCTCTTTGGACAGCTCGACATGGGCGTCGACCTTGACCTCGATCTCGGGAAGGACTACCACCTTGATTCGCCCGGTCTGCTCCCACGGAATGGGTTTGCCGTTTTCATCCTTTCCCAGCCATTTGTCGGAAAGCCCCGTACATAGCCTGCAGGTGATCTCGGCCTCCTGTCCTTCACGAACATTATCATTCACATAGAGATAGAGGTTTCCGGTCTTTCCGTCCTTATCGGTCTGGCACTGATCCACGGACAGTCTTCCAAAGGAGGGGTCGGAGATCTTGATCTCTCCTACCAATATCTTTTGGACCGGCCGATCGTCCTTACCCGTGAAGGAAGAGACCACCTGAAAGGGGATATCTCTCTTTTCCCCGGGTTTTACCGAGATCACGCGATCCGATTTGATTTTAAAGGGGCAGAGGATCGTGATTTCCTGTTCTTCAGGGCCCTTGATCACGGGATCACCGCTCGAAGGGCCGGAACCGAATACTTTTGACATCTTGGCCAGGATGAATATCCTCGGCCGGTTGCAGTTTTTCATAATATCCGGATTGTC
>CAYNYM010000530.1:0-2984 GCA_964401325.1 uncultured Desulfobacteraceae bacterium
TCTGCGCCATTTTGCAGGCCCCTTGCCGTTTCAGATCAAGGTCGGCTAACTTAAAACAAATCATTCAAAAAAAATCAATAAAAAACCTAAGGTTACGGGTGAGGGCCGGCAAGAAAAGGGAAAAGCCCCGTATTTTGGATTTTTGAAACGCAAGCAGGTACGAAGGGGTCGCGTCAATCTCTTTTAGAAAAAAGAAAAACCCCGACCCGGGAATCCGCATTTTCATGCACCTGGCGATCAATCCGCCTTGTCCCGTCCTACCGACGCCCAAAATGCCTGTTAACAGGGTCTCATTCAAAAGGTTTTCCCCTCCCTGATGCCCCCTGCAAAACGTCCTCTGCCCCACTTATCGCGGGGCTTCTTCGGCCCGGTCATGCAGGGGACCCGGGTTTTCCTTTGACACGCACAGACATTTCCCCTATATTTCTAGGAAATTAACCTCCTTCCCATTGTCCGGCCTTGGAGGGGCTGATATGAACCGTCATTTGATCTGGATCGACCTGGAAATGAGCGGCCTTGACCCCGAAAAGCAAGTCATCCTTGAAATCGCCTCTATCGTGACCGATGGGAGTCTGGATATCCTTGCCAAAGGCCCCAATATCGCCATACATCACCCGGAAAAGGTCCTTCGCGGTATGGACGACTGGAGCAGGACCCATCATGAGGCATCAGGCCTCATGGATCGGGTCAGGCGTTCCCCCTTAAATTGTCGACAGGCCGAGGAGGAGACGCTCAAATTTCTCGCCAACCATTGTAAAGAAGGAGAATGCCCCCTTTGCGGAAATTCCATCGGGCAGGACCGACGGTTCCTGGTTAAGTATATGCCCGAACTCGAAGCCTTTATGAATTATCGGAACATTGATGTGAGCTCGGTCAAGGAGCTGGTGAATCGTTGGTACCCGTCCCTCCCGCACTATCAAAAGGAAAAAACCCACCTCGCCATGAGCGATATCGAGGAATCCATCCAGGAACTCCGATACTATCGCAAAAAGGTCTTTCGGCCCTGATCGGGCAAGCCTCCATCAGGTCATTTACTGATCCACAATCCAGGTATGGCATAAGAATCCGGCGGTGGGCTTGGGTCATTGGGGGCCGTGGCCCATTGATTTCGGCTTCCTTTCCTGCGCATGCCTTCCACCTTCACCCGAGGCCGAACTTTTTTGACATCTTCCCAGGCAATGTTGATCAACGCCCCAACAGTCAAAACTGGGGTTTCAAGGTGAAAGGCTGTCGGTATCACGCGATCGGGGGCTCTTGAAAACGGGGAGCCGCGCCCGCGGGGTAAGGAATCTTGCGCTAGAACGAGAGGGGCGTAAAGAGGCGGGGGCAAGGAGGCGCCGGATAAACTGAATCTTGCATCAGATATGTACGACAGTCTCCCATGCAAAATTCAGGTATTGAACTAAAAGGGGGAGATACGGCATGCTCCCCCTCGGTATCTCTTTACCATCCCCACGTCAGATACTGGTGGATGGAATCGGAGGCCGCTCTTCCCGCCCCTGCGGCCAGGATGACCGTGGCCTGACCCGTCACGATATCACCACCGGCCCAGACACCCTTCTTGCTTGTCTTACCGGTTTCCGGATCAGCGATGATGTAGCCCCACTTGGTGACGTTCAGGTCAGGTGTGGACTGTGTCAGAAGCGGATTGGCTCCCGCCCCTACCGAGATGACCGCCAGATCGCAGTCCAGCATGAATTCCGAGCCTTCTATGGCTACAGGCCGGCGGCGCCCCGAGTCGTCGGGTTCGCCCAGTTCCATCTTCAGGCATTCCATGCCGGTCACCCGGCCTTCGTCGTTTCCAATGAATTTGGTAGGTGCCGTGAGAAGGAAAAATTCGATCCCCTCTTCCCCGGCATGGTGAATCTCTGCGTTACGGGCCGGCATTTCCTCCCGGGAACGGCGGTAGACGATGCGGACCGACTCGGCCCCCAACCGCATCGCGGTCCTGGCCGAATCCATGGCCACGTTGCCTGCGCCCAGAACCACGACATTCTTACCCAGGGCAATGGGGGTATCATACTCGGGGAAGAGATAGGCCTTCATGAGATTGGCCCGGGTGAGATACTCATTGGCCGAGTAAATCCCGATCAGGTTTTCACCGGGAATATTGAGAAAGCTGGGCAGCCCGGCCCCTACACCCACATAGATGGCGTCAAAACCCTGACCGAAGAGTTCGTCCAGGGAAACGGTCCGCCCTACAACCTTATTGCATTCCACTTTTCCGCCCAGTCTCTCCAGGAAATTCACTTCGGAAAATACGATCTCCTTGGGAAGCCTGAACTCCGGAATACCGTAAACCAGCACGCCGCCCGGTTTGTGGAAGGCCTCAAAAACGGTCACATCATGGCCCTTGAGGATCAGGTCACCGGCTACCGTGAGACCCGAAGGCCCGGAGCCCACAACCGCCACCTTTTTTCCCGTGGGTTCAGCCTTCGGCGGGAGGTCCCCCTTGCCGTTGTTTCTTTCCCAGTCGGCCACGAAACGTTCAAGATTCCCGATGGCCACGGGCTCGCCCTTTTTTCCAAGAATGCAATTGCCTTCACATTGGGCTTCCTGGGGGCAGACTCTGCCGCACACCGCCGGCATGGCGTTTCGTTCCCAAATCTTACGGATTGATTTCGTAAAATCGCCCTCCCTGACATGTTTGATAAACCCGGGAATATCCACCGAAACGGGGCATCCCGCCACACATGAAGGTTTTTTGCACTGAAGGCATCTTTCAGCCTCTTTCATGGCCAGTTCAGGACTATATCCGATTGGAACTTCTTCAAAATTCCGTCTTCGAACCTCGGGCTTTTGCTCCGGCATGGCTTGCCGGGGAATTTTCTCTTTCTTATCCGCTTTTTCTGCCATTCTGTCCTCCATCATACCATTAACTTGCCTCAATATTGAATCGTCCGAGAATTCCCGGGAACCATATCACCCGGAAGATCAGGGGGTCGTGTCTAGCCCGCCTGGCATTCGGCCGTGAATCTTTCGTA
>CAYNYM010000531.1:0-2975 GCA_964401325.1 uncultured Desulfobacteraceae bacterium
CGGAGAAGATCATGGCGAGGACCAGGATCTCGAAGTGGGGCTTGAGCAGGCCGTACTCGTTTTTTCGCAGGCGCCAGTACATCTCCTCCAGGGGCACGGTTTCCCTCTCTCCCATGGCCTTGAAAAGATACTGGGCCAGCTCGTTCTGCCTGGGGTTGACCTGGAGTTCGTACTGATTGCCCTTTTTCTTGACCAGGCCCATGGGCCGCAAGAGCCCCTCCAGCACATCACGGAGCCCGAACTTGGATCGGTCATCCACCACCAGGACCCCGCTGGACAGGAAATCGCTGAGCATATCCTTGATGATCCCCGGCGCCAGGGCGTCCATATAGGGCTGAATGCGACTGTGCCGTGAAAAACGACGGTCCAGGAGGGGGGGCACGAATTCGGACAGGAATTTTTCGTGACTCAAATATCCGAAACGAGAGAGATCCACCTCGTTTTCGTCCCAAAGGAGCATGCCGTGATAGTAGCAGTGGGTGAAGTGCTCGGTCAGCCTTTTCCTCTCACGCTCCACAAAGCCCCGGAGGATATCGGCCCCCTGATCCCCTTTGTCCGGGGGGCCCCCTTCCGCCCCTTCTTGCAGCAAGACGGCGGCCAGGACTTCCCTGATCCAACCGGTCTCTTTCTCAGGGCCGGACGGCACCCAGAAGAGGAAGGTGCCTCGAAGGTCTTTTCGGATAACAGGGAGGAGATCTTTCTTCACATGCCGGTGCTGGGCCTCCCGATTGTGGGTGGTGCCGACCAGGATAAAAAAATCATCCTCGCTTGTTTTTGTCTGCCTGGAGAGCCCATTGATTTCATCAACTGACAATTCATTCAGCTGGCGAAGCAGGAGGGTGCCCCACCGCTGCGTGTGCTGCCAGCGGACGCTTACCCTTTGTCGGCCCTTTTCCACCCAGGTCCCGAGG
Source organism: uncultured Desulfobacteraceae bacterium (assembly GCA_964401325.1). Lineage (GTDB taxonomy): Bacteria > Desulfobacterota > DSM-4660 > Desulfatiglandales > HGW-15 > CAYNYM01. Next base: position 912 of record CAYNYM010000531.1, read on the forward strand.
GGAAGATAGGGCGATGCCGCCAGGGGGGCGGTCTTCCAGAAGAGCCGCTGATCTTCGGGGAAAAGCTGTGCGGCCTGGTGCCTGATGCGCTGCCGAACGATGCCGGCCATGTCGGCCTTCAGGTCGATGTAGAAGTGGTCTTCCATGGGGTCGTCCCGTTTTTCGACCCGGATATAGAGCCCCTCCTTTGCCAGCCGATCCAGGATATCATGGAGAAACTGATAATTGATTTCCGCCTCCATGGCGGTGATTTGGAAGAGGATCATCTCCGCCATATGACGAACCGTATATTTGTACGGGGTCGGCGATATGGCAAAGAGGATCATGAGCTTGACGGCGCTCAGGGCGACCTGCCGTTGGTCGGGTTCCCGGAAAACCTGCTCGATTTCGTTCAGATAACCGTCAAACACCCGTTGCACATAGATCTGGGTCTCGGCCCGCTCCCGGATGCGGTCGATGAAATGATCGAAGATGGTTTCCGGCGTGAGGAGCCGCCGGGCCGGTCGGTCCATGATGGACGGGATATGCCGCTCCGGGTCCCCCTTTAACCTGAAATGGATGAAGTCCACCACCCCCCGATGTTCGGAAAAGAGGGGCTTGAGCCGGTCCAACAGGGATGAGGTGGCGGGATGGACCGGGTAGAGCAGGACAAAGCGTTCCCGGGTGACGGGAAAGGTTGGGAAAAAGGATTTGAGGTCGTCGTAGATCTCGCCGATCTGCCGGTCTCCGTCCTCTTTGTGGCGGATCATTCGCTCGGAGACCAGTTCCTCTATGTGGGCCCGGCCCAGATTCAACCGGATCCGGTATCGATCCTTGATCTTGTTGAAGGTATCCTGATGGATCTCCCCGGTCTCTTCGATCCATTCCTGCAACGATGCGATGACCCACATGGGGAAGGAGACGGCCTCCTCGCCGAGATATTGCAGAAATCGAATATCCTCGTTATAGGCCCGGGCATCGCTCTTTGAACGCAGAAATTCGGAAAGCTCATCCACCAGAAAGACGAGACCGCTGAAACCCCGTTCCTTCATAAGCCCCTTGAGCCGGGTAAAGGTCTTGTGCCGGGTCCCCGGGCCGTCCAGTTCGCCGAACACCTCCTCCCCGAGTCTTTCAAACAGGGCGTGCAGGAGGATATCCTCCAGGAATTCGGAACCCCGGTGCTGCACCAGAGAGAGGTCTACGACAAAGAATCGCCGAGGTACCAGTTTTTCCTTGAATTCCTGCAAAGAGGGGGCCTGGGACAGGACCGTATCCCAGGACGCGGGATATCTCAAAATGAGGCTGAGCATGCCCAGAAAGTGGGATTTCCCGGAGCCGAAGTGGCCTTTCAAAAAGATACCCCGCCCCTCGGATGCGGCCAGGCTGGAAAGGACCGCCTGAAGGTTGCGCTGGACCTCGGAGGTCAAGACAAAGGTCTCTGCGATCATCCCTCGCAGACCAGGGTCCTTCAGGTCCTCGAGCTGGATCACGGTTCGTATCTCCGGAACGTCCACCAGATCCCGGATCTTCAGGGAATCGTTTTCTGTTTCCGAAACCAATGCAATCATCCTTCCTTTAAGGTTCTATTATCGTTATTTTTTTATGAATTCGTAAAGAGCCCCATTTCCACCACGAAGAACAAGAAGAGCACGAAGGGTTATAAAAATATATAATCTTTTCATCTTTCGTGTATTTATTGCTTTTCGTGGTTTAACAAAAATTCAGGCATAAGGGTGACTTTTTACGAGACCATCAATCTTACCCCGCAATGCTTCGCAGTAGTTTGAGGAACGGTCCGCCGTACTTTTTCAGGGTGACCTCTCCCACCCCCACGATGCAGAGAAGGGCATCAGGTGTTGCGGGCAGGACCCTGGCCATTTCCCTCAATGTCCGGTCCTGAAAGATACAGTAGGAGGGGATTTTTTCCTTTCTTGCGAGGTCGGTTCTCAATTCCCGCAGTTTTTCGTAGATCTCCCTTTCCGACCCTCTATGGCTCGCCTGCTCCTTTTTTATGGCGGGCGTCAGCCCTTTGAGGGCGAGAGTCAGGCGGACCTCCTCCCCTCCGGCCATCCCCCGCCGCCCCCG
>CAYNYM010000532.1:0-2973 GCA_964401325.1 uncultured Desulfobacteraceae bacterium
AGATCACTGATATTTTTTTCCGAAGTGGCATTTTCCCTTGCCGCCACCATCACCGCCCTTTTATCGGTGGCCATATTCAAGAAATAGGTCTCCAGTCCCCGGACACCTGATAGTCTGTGGGCGTTGATGTGAAGGGAAATGAACAGATCCGCCTTTTGCATATTTGCAAAGTCGGTCCGCCGTTCCAAGGGCACGAATACATCCCTGGTGCACGTCAGGATCACCTCGCATCCAAGTTTTTTTTCTATTTTTTGGGCCAGTTTCTTCGCCAGCTTCAGAACGATGTCCTTTTCCTTGATCCCTCCTCTGAGATAGCAACCGGGGTCTTTGCCTCCGTGCCCCGGATCAATCACGATCCGCTTGACATTGAGTCCCAGTTGCCTGGCAAGGGAAACGCTTTTGTCCGGGCGTTTGACCTTTCGAATCCCCTTTCGGACGGGCCTCTCTTTTTTTACCATTTCAGCCTTGGGCGGAGGGGTATTGTTTTCAACGCCCCGCACGTCCACGACAATGCGGTAGGGGTCATAGAGATGAAAGATCTTGTGCCCTCCGATACTGTTGATATCCAGCACCACCCGAACCTTGTCTTTGTCGTGTTGTCCCGCACGGGCCCGTTGGAGCAGACCGTCTCCGATGGGGATTGAGCTTTCGATATCTGAACTGACGTAGGCCTTTTTCAGATCCACATAAAGTCTTCTCGGTTTATCGAGATTAGGATCGGCCTTCAGGATATGGGCTTCATATTTGACCGGTCTTTCCAGATCGATGACCACTCGGGTATAATTTGGTGTGGACCAGTGCCGCATATCATTGACCTTTGCGAAGGCAACGGCTGATGGGGCATCCTGTTTCTTCTCGACATGGTCCGTCTTTCGGCTGAGAACCAGGGCGAGTTCGTCCATCATGGTGCGGGCCTTGGGGCGCATATCCCCGGAAGGGAATGTGATGTCGACCTTTAGAAACTCCACATAGGCCTGACTGGGGTTGTTTTTCTGTCTGTAAAATATCTTTCCGATTTGGAACTGGGCATCGTCCGCAAGCCGGTGCCGATCATAGTCCTTGACCACTCTTCGAAATATCGCAACGGCTTCATCCAGGTCTTTTCCCAGGCCCGAATAACTGTGCAGCCTGGTGTAAAGCCGTCCGGTGCGGTAAAGGGCACAGGCCGCTTCATCGGTTTTCGGATATTTGGTAAAGACCTTTTCATAGAGTTTGATGCAGTTCATCCAGTGATGCCGATATCGCATCTTCTTCCTGGATCCGTTGAGGGACTTTGTCCTGCTGTCGGCCTTCGTCAACAGCACTTTAGGCCCCGGGATCTTCTTGGCCCATACAACAGGCCCGCTTGCCGTGCACAACAGCAAACACACCACCAATAAAGCAAAGAGTCTTGAGCTGAACCGATACGTCATTTAATCTGACTATCCATGTATTCTTTTAGCTTATTAAGTTCAATCAACGCCTCCAACGGAGCCATGGCAGAAATATCCAAACCCTGAATCCACTTGCGAAGACGCTGGTCCTGTCCCCCAAAAAGGTTGAGCTGGAAACTCTCGTCTTTTTGCCTTTTCCCGCCGGAACGGGCCATCCGGGGCCTTCCGACCTCATCGAGATCCTCCCCCTCCAGATTGAGTAAGATCTCCTTGGCCCGTTCAATGACACCCTGAGGCAACCCGGCGATCCGGGCCACCTCTATGCCGTAACTCCGGCTTGTTCCGCCCGGCACCAGTTTCCTTAGAAAAATGATCTGACCATTCCACTCCTTGACCGCTATGTTGAAATTCTTCACCCGGGCCTTTGTGGTGACCAACTCCGTCAATTCATGATAATGGGTTGCAAAGAGGGTCCGAACCCCTTTCCCGTCCCGGTCATGGAGGGCCTCCGCAACCGCCCAGGCAATGCTCAGACCGTCGTAGGTGCTTGTGCCCCGGCCGATCTCGTCCAGGATAACCAGGCTTTCCGTCGTGGCATGCCGCAGGATATTCGCCGTTTCATTCATTTCCACCATAAAGGTGCTCTGGCCCCTAGTCAGGTCATCCGATGCCCCGATCCTGGTAAAAATCCGATCCACCATGCCGATGACGGCCTTTGAGGCAGACACGAAACTACCCATCTGGGCCATAAGGACGGTAAGTGCCGTCTGCCGGAGGATCGTCGACTTGCCCGCCATATTCGGCCCCGTGATGATCATGAATTCCTGCTCGTCGCCGTCCAGACGAATGTCATTGGGTACGAAATCTTCATCTCTCACGGTCTGTTCGATGACCGGGTGTCGCCCGTCCACAATGTCAATAATCTTTTCTTGATTAACATCCGGGCATACATACCCATGGAGCTCCGCTGCTTCTGCAAGGCCGGTGAGGACATCGACTTTCCCTATCAGGCGGCCCGTGTCTTGAATACGCTGATTTTCAGCGGCCACTTTCTTTCGCAGCTCTTCGAAAAGCTCATACTCCAGGGCGACACGTTTCTCCTCCGCGCCCAAGACCAATTCTTCATACTCCTTCAGCTTTTCCGTGATGAACCGTTCACCGTTCACCAGGGTTTGCTTTCGTATGTAATCGGTAGGCACTTGGGCCAAATGGCTTTTTGAGACCTCGATGTAGTAGCCGAAGACCCGGTTGTATCCTATTCTCAGTTTGGAAATTCCGGTCCTTTTCTGTTCCGATGCAACCAGTTCGGCAATCCACGTCTTTCCGTCCCTTGTGATGGAAATGAGGCGATCCAGCTCCTCGCGGTATCCATCCTTGATTATCCCCCCATCCTTGACGGAAACAGGCGGATCTTCCCTGATCGCCTCCTCGATCCACTGTGCCACGTCCCGGAGGGTGTCCAGTTGTGCGGCAATCTCGGCAAGGAGTTCACTCGCAGATCCTGTGAGCCGGTTCTTGATGGCGGGCAGCCGATAAAGAGAGGATTTGAGGGCCACCATGTCTCTGGCATTGGCCCTTCCGAGAGAAATCCGGCCGTTCA
>CAYNYM010000533.1:0-2969 GCA_964401325.1 uncultured Desulfobacteraceae bacterium
CCACGGTTCACCTCTTTGAGAAATGGGGCCTGAAGATCTGGAAAGATGAAGAGGGTAAGTATGTCCACGAAGGCCGCTGGCAACTCATGATCAATGGTGAATCCTACAAGATCATCATTGCGGAAGCGGCCAAGAATGCCCTGGCGGATGCTGGTGGAGAACTCATCGAGAGGGTTTTTATCGTCGGTCCCCTTATGGACGGGAACAAGTGCGTGGGTGCCGTAGGATTCAGCACCCGTGAAGACCAGTTCTATGTCTTCAAGGCAAAGGCAGTCATTGCCGCAGCGGGCGGCGCCGTGCATGTCTTTCGTCCAAGATCCATCGGGGAAGGCTTCGGCCGTTCATGGTATCCCCCATTTAACTCCGGCAGCAGTGCCTATTTTACTATCCAGGCCGGTGCGGAAATGACCTGTCAGGAGGTCCGCTTCATTCCCGTAAGGTTCAAGGATGGGTACGGTCCTGTGGGTGCCTGGTTTCTCCTTTTCAAATCCCGCGCCATAAGCGCCGAGGGAGGCGAATATATGGTGGTGAGAAAGGATGAGCTGCAAAACTGGGCGCCTTACGGTCTGGCCAAGCCCATTCCGGCAAACCTGCGAAACTACCTCGGTATGATGGATACGGATGCGGGTCTCGGGCCTCTGTACATGGAGACCGATGAGGCCATCCAAAAGATCGCCGAGGAATTCAAGGATGATCCCAAGGCCTTCAAGCGGAAGATGAAAGAACTGGAGAGCGAGGCATGGGAGGACTTCCTCGACATGACCATCTCCCAGGCCATCCTCTGGGCAGGCCTGAATGTCAAGCCTGAGGAAAAACACTCCGAAATCGCGGCCTGCGAGCCCTATTTCATCGGATCCCATTCCGGGGCCTCCGGTGCCTGGGTGAGCGGTCCCGAGGACCTGGACACGCCGTACAAATGGGGTTACGCCAACATGACCACGGTGGAGGGGCTTTTTGCCGCCGGTGATGGTTCGGGCGCATCCAGCCATAAGTTTTCCTCCGGTTCACATGCCGAGGGGAGAATAGCCGGTAAAGCGGCGATTAAGTACATCGTGGAGAAAGGCGCGGAGCCCAATGTCGATGCGGCCCAGGTGGAAAAACTGAAGGCTGAGATTCTGGGGCCAATGGATCTCTATGAGACCCATAAGGACGAGACAACGGATCCGGAAATCAACACCAACTATATCATGCCCAGGCAGTTCCTGCATCGTCTCCAGAAGATCATGGATGAGTATGCCGGCGGTGTGACCGCTGCATTCAAGACCAGCAAGGCCCTTCTTGAGAGGGGCCTGGAACTGATGGCTCTCTTGAAAGAGGATTCAAACAAGCAGGCCGCGACGGATGTTCATGAACTTATGAGGACTTGGGAGAATATCCAGAGAATGTGGATTGCAGAGTCCCACATCCGCACCATGCTCTTCCGGGAAGAGACCCGTTGGCCGGGGTATTATTTCAGATCCGATACGCCAACAATGGATGAGGCAAACTGGAAATGTTTTGCCAATTGCCGTTGGGATCCCAACACCGGCGAGTGGGAAATGATGAAGAAAGATGTCTGGACGATGCCCGGCGTTTAGGGGATCACGTTTAATAGACAGGTGCCCCGGCTGCAAAAATGGAGGCGGCCGGGGCATTCTTTTGAACTTCTCAGCCCCTCTTTGGTTCATATCCATTTGAGATTGGATTTCCCGACAAGCCATAATTGCACTATTTTCCATGGGTTGGCCCTTCGGGGCCGGTGAAAAGGGGAAAAATTGGGCTTGCACTCCTTTCCGGGGATGTGCTATAGACTCCTGTGAATCATAGTGCAAGAATAGGTTTTTACACGGGATTCGGGAATTTTCAAAATGTAAGGCGTCCCTGGTGCTGAACTGGCCCGCCTCGAGGATATGAATCTGAGTCGTTAATCCAGTTCTTTCGAGAATGCATTGCCTGAGATGGGATGATTATGAATTCTCGTGTAGAGCAAAACAATTCATAAGGAGGGCTGAGAAGTGGAAGAGAGAGATGTCATGGAGGTGGACGTACTCTTCGTGGGCGGAGGTGTCGCCTCCCTAAGTGGAGCACTCCATCTGGAGAACTTGATCAAGAAACACAATGAGAATGTGGACCGGAGTGGCGAAGGCGAGAAACTGGATGAGGTCATGATTGCTGTCCTGGAAAAGGGTGCGTTCGTAGGGGCCCATGGTATATCCGGAGGTGTTATGGATCCGGTCGCCCTGAGAGAATTGATCCCCGATTTCAAGGACAAGGATGCCCCTCTGGAGGGGGAAGTTACAAAGGAGGAGGTCCTATACCTGACCAAGGGCGGGAAAATCAAGGCACCGATCACGCCCCCGCCCCTCAATAATCACGGCAACTATATCGTCTCCCTTGCCAGGCTTACGGAATGGCTCGGGGGCCTGGTCGAAGAGAGCGGGGTCGATATTTTTCCGGGCTTTGCCGGGACCGAAGTCCTTTATGACGGGGATAGGGTGATCGGCGTAAGAACAGGGGACAAGGGTATCGATGTCGATGGCAGTCAAAAAGCAAACTATGAGCCGGGCATCGATCTGCAGGCCAAAGCGGTCGTCTTTGGAGAGGGTTCGAGAGGCAGTCTGACCAAGACCCTTATCAAGAGGTTCAATCTGGACGAGGGTAAAAATTCTCAGGGCTATGAGGTCGGGGTCAAGGAGGTCTGGGAGATCCCTGAAGGAAGAATCAAGCCGGGAGATGTCATCCATACCATGGGTTACCCCTTGAAGAGCGATACCTTCGGCGGTGGATTTGTCTACGGCATGAAAAACAATCATGTGGCCGTAGGGCTCTTGACCAGTCTCGATTATAAAGATCCGGCGCTGGATCCCCATCGGGAATTTCAAAAATTTAAATTGCACCCTTATATCGCCGAGATCCTCCAAGAAGGGAAAATGGTGCAGTTCGGGGCCAAGACGGTCCCGGTGGGCGGCTATTTTTCTGTGCCCAAGGTA
>CAYNYM010000534.1:0-394 GCA_964401325.1 uncultured Desulfobacteraceae bacterium
GGGCGCGGGTCCGCACTCGAGACCGGTCTGAAAGGGGAGATCCAGACAAAGACCGCGGAGCTGATCGACCTCATCGAAGGCAATCAGAGAAAGGCCAGGGATTTTGTGAGCGAGATGTTCGCCATCATAGACAAGGGCCTCAATCAGTTTGCAAACAACAAGGAGTGGCAGGTCATTTTTCAGGACGAGGATTCGGACAAGTGAAACAACCAGACGAAATCACGTTGAAGGAAAGGCCTTCCTGGATGCCAAGGGATTTATGGGATCATGTGGCGGGCAAAAAGATGACCTTCCGGTTTTCCAGGCCGGAGCGGAAGATCTACCGCAAGCGGGAGAAGGTCCGGGTCTCCGACTGGGCCGTCAATCACCGGGTGGTGACCCGAGGCGAGCTCGA
>CAYNYM010000534.1:404-2962 GCA_964401325.1 uncultured Desulfobacteraceae bacterium
GTCAGCGTTACGTGGCTGCCGTCAATATACAAAAAAATAAAATTCGGGACCCACGAGAACGTCGGCTGGGGCGATATTGACCTGCCGGAACAGACCATGCACACGGCCTCGTACTGGGTCGAGGTTCCGGAAGGAGACGGTCCCCTATGCCGCAGGCATCATGGACGCCTCTTTTTGGCCGAGCGTGGAGGAAGTGGTGATGTGCGCCGCGGACCAGGTCTCAAAATCCTTTATCGTGGAGACCTGCATCGGGTACGCCATCGACCGGGCCCCCGGGCCGGTCCTGAGCGTGTACCCGGACGAAAACACCTCAAAGGAAAACCTCAAGGACCGGTATCTGCCCATGATCCGCAAATCCCCGAGGCTCAGGAGCTATCTCACGGGATCGCGGGACGACGAGACCGGGAGCCGGATCAACCTCGCCCACATGCAGATCTACGCCTCCTGGGCCAGCTCCGCCATTCAGCTCGCCAACCGGTCCATCAAGTACCTCAACCTCGACGAGATCGACAAGTACCCGTCAACGGCCGGAAAGCGCGAGGCCTCCCCCATCCAAAAGGCGGAAAAGAGGGTCCGGACCTACCGCTACGGCCGCAAGATCTGGAAGAGCTCCACGCCCACCATCGAGACCGGTCCGATCTGGGAGGAGATCAACGCGTGCCAGGTCGTGTTTGCCTACGAGGCGGTGTGCCCGGACTGCGGACTCGGCCAGGTGATGGCGTTTGACAATATCCGGTGGCCGGACGACTTGCGGGATCCCGAGGTGGTGCTCAACAGCTCAGACCGGCTCCATTACATCTGCACGGGGTGCGGATCCTGCTGGACGGACCTTGCGAGGGACGCAGCGGTCCGGTCAGGGCGGTGGGTGGCCATGCAAACGTCCCCGGACGGGGCGCGGGAGATCCCGGGCGCAGGCCTGGAGATTATTGAATATCTAAAAAAGTACAACCCCCGAAAGATCGGCTTTCATATCCCGGCGTGGATCAGCCCTTTCGTGTCTCTTCGGGAGTGTGCCGCCGCCTTTCTCAAGGGCCGGAAGGACAAGACGGCCCTCAAGGACTTCATGAACAGTTTCAAGGGCGAGCCCTGGCGAAACATCACCGTCGAGCGAAAGGAAGACCGGATCCTGGCCCTCCGGGACGACCGCCCCCGCGGCCGTGTACCGGGCCGGGGCGTGGTGGCGGCGCTCTTCGCCGGGGTCGACACCCAGGACAACGGGTTCTTCTACCGGGTAAGGGCCTTCGGATGGGGCATGGAGCAGGAGTCCTGGGGCGTCCGCGAAGGCGAGCTCGATTCCTTCGAGGCCCTGGCCCAGGTCCTCTGGAACGAGCAATACCTGGACGCCGACGGCAACGAATACCACGTCCGCCTGGCGATAATGGACGCCATGGGGCACAGGACGTCCCAGGTCTACGACTTTGCGCGAATGCACCCCGGAAAAATCATCGCGGCCCAGGGCGTGGACAACCGGCGCATGATAAAGCCCCTCTCCTGGACCAACATCGACTACTATCCCGGCACCAACAAGGTCATCCCGGGCGGGATCCGGCTTTTGCGGATCGATGTCAATAATTACAAAAACGACCTGGCCGCCAAGCTGGAAATCAACCCCGAGGACCCCGGGGCCTTTCACCTGCACTCAGAGGCCACCGAGGAATACGCCCGGCACATGTGCGCCGAATACCTGGACGATGAAAAGCAGATCTGGGTATGCCCCTCCGGCAAGGCCAACCACTATTGGGACTGCGAGGTATACGCCATGGTGGCCGCCGACCTCCTTCGCGTGCGCTACTGGCCCAAACCCGGTGAACGGGAACAGGACGCCCAGGCCCCCGGGGTTGCTGAAAACCGGGTGCTTAAATCCAACTTTATGTCCAGGGCACGATGAGCGTAAAAACCTTTAGACGAAAAGTCTTCAGAAAGGCCCAGGACATCATGGAGTTTTACGAAATGTCCCGACCCGCCTTTGAGCAGTACGTCAAGATGGGGATGCCCGTCAGGATTATCAACGGATCCTACCACGGACATGCCGACAACATCGATGAGTGGTTCCGGCGGATCACGGCGTTTTCCATGGAGGGGGTAGAGGAGGAGAAAGGCTAAAGGAGAAAGGCCGCATTCCATCCCCTATCTCTTCGCGATTTAAAACAAATCAGGTTACAGATACCAGGGATACACTCTCATATCATTATATATATTAAATTTAAGTATTTTCGGTTGACATATCGCAATTGTCAGTAATATCTTGCAATTCTATCGAATCAATAGAATTTCCCCGGCAGAATGAATGGTTTTCTTGCCGGTTGACATTGGTTATTGCAGTGAATCGGCACACGCTAAAAAAGTGAACATTTTTCATATCCGGGCACGACATTAGCCGTGTTAGATTACCGATTCAAACATTACATGACCCTGAAGTAAAAGCTCATGCAAGAAACTTGGAGTTCCAAATATTGATCCGGCTTATGCAGTGTGTGTAAACGACGTTCGACAATATGGTAGATCAATGCGAGATGACTTCTCTCCAAAGACTAAACGGCTCTTGGCTGATCGTGTTG
>CAYNYM010000535.1:0-2954 GCA_964401325.1 uncultured Desulfobacteraceae bacterium
TCCTGCGGTACCTCACGGCCTAAATGCCTACAGCCTATCTAGCTGAGTAGTTACATGCTATAATGAATTCAATGCTGCAAGAGTCGCGAATCTCTCAACCTGTGGTTTACGTCATTTTGGGCATGATTGCGTCTGCGACAGGCGGATCCTTGGGAAGGAGAAAACGGTGAGCGAACCCCAAGAAATGCTCTGGAAAATGCTCTGGGATTATGACCCCAACGGCCTGGTCGTGGTGGACCTGGACTTGAATATCACGATCGTGAACGAGGCCTTTTGCGCCATGTTCGGACAAGAACGGAAAGCCCTTATGGGGCAGAAGGCATTTCACGTCATAGGGGATATGAGCGATTTCAGATATGTCTGGGAACAGGACAGCATTATCCGGGCCAAAGAAAGGCACTTTCCCCGCCATGACCTGCATGTGCGGCAGGTCATTTTCCCCATAAGGGAGGAGAAGATCATCGCCTGCATCATGGTGGACGTGACCCAGGAGTGGAAACAGAAAGAAGGGTTCATGAGACTCAAGGCAGAGACCCTCGAAAAATTGAACCAGGTCGTGGACAGGCAGATGCGGGCGGCACAGGAGATTGCCGGACTCCTGGGGGAAACCACTGCGGAAACAAAGGTTACACTTGCCAAGCTGGTGGAGACGCTTCGCCGGGACAACCGTTGAATGGCCATTTATTACGATATCCACAAGGCCTGGCTGAAGAAGGAGGGCGAGGAACTCTGCGGCGACCAGGTCAAGATACGCCGGTCCGGGAAGAGAACCGTGGTGGTGTTGTCCGACGGCCTGGGCAGCGGGGTAAAGGCCAATATCCTGGCCACCCTTACCGCCGAAATCGTCAGCACCATGATCCGGGAGGGCATGCCTTTTAAGGCGGTTATCACCACCGTGATCGGGACCCTTCCGGAATGCAAAGAACGCAAGTTGGCCTATGCCACCTTTACCGTGCTCGATATCGATGAAGGGACCAACGGGTTCAAGGTGATCAATTTTGACAATCCTCCCGTTATGCTTTTTAGAAAGGGCAGGTTGTGCTCGCTCTTTGAACAGAAGGAGATCATCCTGGGAAAAGAGATCACCCTTGCCGAAGGGGTGTTTGAGCCGGGTGATTTTTTCGCTCTCCTCTCCGACGGCATCCTCTATGCCTCCGAAGGCGATCAGCTCGATTTTGGTTGGGGCTGGGACGAAATCGCCCGGTTCGTGGAGGAGCAGGCCATACCCGACGGAAAAAGGGCCAGGGACATAGTGGACCGGATGATGGAAAAGACCGTTGCGCTCTACAACGGAAGGATCGGTGACGATGCGACACTTGTGGGCGTGCTTGTCAGAGAGAGAAAATCCCTGATCATTTTTACGGGCCCCCCTCTCAGAGAGGATTCGGACGAATCCTATGCCAAAAGATTTCTCGACTTCGAAGGAAGGCGGGTCATCTGTGGAGGCACCACCGCCCAAATCGTCGGACGGTATATGGGAGAGGAGGTGAAAACCAATATTTCCACCATGAGCGAGGAGGTCCCCCCCATGGGGGAACTCAAAGGAGTCGATCTGGTCACCGAGGGCATTCTCACCCTCGCCAAGACTCTGCCCTATCTCGAGGGCGAATACAGCGAAAGGATCGCCCGTACGTGGCCCAAAAACGGCGCCGCCCTTCTCGCGCAGGAGATGTTTCGCGCGGACCACATCCATTTCCTGGTAGGGCAAACCATGAACCCCTACTACCAGAATCCTTTGTTGCCGAAAGACATGTCCATACGCACGAACCTGGTAAAAGAGCTCGAAAAGGCCCTCAGGGGATTGCTGAAGCAAGTCACCCTGGAGTTCTGCTGACCTAAAGAAGAAGGCTCGTAACGCCAAAGAGAGGAACATATGTATGTCAGGTAAAACAGTTAGTGCAAGCGCTGTTGTGCTGGCGCAGCAAATGAATCCACAGGACGCAAACCCCGCGGGCAACGTGCACGGTGGGGTGATTATGAAACACATCGATACCGCGGCCGGTACCGTCGCACAACGTCACGCACGGTCAAATGCCGTCACCGCCTCTATTGACCGTCTCGATTTCCATCACCCCGTCTATATCGGAGACCTTGTCACTCTAAAGGCAAGTCTAAATCATGTGGGCAATAAATCCATGGAAGTCGGCGTCCGCGTGGAAGCAGAAAATCTCTTCACCGGTCAGGTACGGCACACTGCATCCGCGTATCTCACCTACGTGGCCCTTGATGAAGAGGGACGACCCAGGGCGATTCCTCCCCTCATTCTTGAAACCACCGATGAACGGCGGCGTAATCAAGAAGCCGTGGCACGCCGCGAAATCAGGCTCTCTGAGAGAAAACGCGAGCAGAACTGCCAGCACAGAGATGAAGGGCATTCCAGGGACGATTCTCAAATATGACAGGTGCCGTTTTGATTGGAGAGGGGCTCAGTGCCCTCTGAACTCCTATGGGCTCGTATCTGCTATTTTCAGGTCGGGAGAAATTGACCCTGCTGGCGGCGGTGGGATCTGAAGAAGAGCAGCAGGCTGTTCGTCACCTCTTTCATGAATGGGTAGTCCAGTTTTTCCATGGTGTCTGAGGGCCGGTGGTAATATGGATTGCGGTAGAATGCGGAATCCGTGACCATCACCGCATGGAAGCCCTGATCCCAAAAGGAGGCATGATCGCTGAGTCTTACGGACGGCACAGGCCGTCCTCTCAGGGGAACGAGCAGTTTGATGACAGGGAGTCTCGGATTTTTTCTTTCTTGCCTGCCTGGCATACACCTTGCTGCCCCTGTAAGGCGTATTGAAGGCAGGGGGTTCCCCCAGTGTGAAGGAGACAAATCTCACGGTCAGGTCCAGATCTTCCCGTCCTTCCAGACTCTTTAATGCCCTGGCCGCCTCCAGTTGAACTGCGACGGCACTGGCGTTGTCGTCTGCTCCCACGGTTCCCGCCACCGATTCATAATGGGC
>CAYNYM010000536.1:0-2953 GCA_964401325.1 uncultured Desulfobacteraceae bacterium
AATCGCCAAAGAATCTTCTCGTTGTTGTGAAGACTGTGGGCTATTAGCCCTCTTTAGACCGCGGAATGAGGACACCATCCGTTACAGATAACCCCACAACATTAGAGGAGGTAATCGAGATGAAGCCTATCGGAAGAAGATCCGTCTTGTTCGGATCCGTTGCAATTTTTTCCATCCTTTGCATCATGACATTTCCCGGATCCGCCTTTGCCAAGACCCAATTCATCTCCGTTGGAACCGGGGGCACCGGGGGTGTTTATTATCCCTACGGGGGGGGGATTGCGGAGATCTGGACGAAATATGTGAAGGGTGTTCGCGCCGTGGCCGAGGTCACGGGGGCCTCCGTGGAAAACACAAAGCTCTGTCACCGAGCAGAGACACTTTTCGGCGAAATCATGAACGACGTGGCCTATCAGGCCTACAACGGCATCGGGAAATTCAAAGGAAAACCCCAAAATATACGCGGCATGTTCGAGATGTACCCCCATCACTATCACGTGGTTGCCCTGAAGAAATCGGATGTCAAGACCATCTATGACATCAAGGGGAAAAAGGTCTCGGTCGGCGCCCCGGCAAGCGGCACCGAATACAAGACCAATCTCATCCTCCAGGAGGCCCTGGGTATCCCCTATTCCAGCTTTAATGTATTCAGGCTGTCTTTCACGGAAACCGCCAATGCCCTCAAGGACGGAACTATCGAGGTAGGCATCTGGGACGTGGCCGCACCGACTTCATCGGTGATGGACCTGTCCACCACCCACGACATCAAGATGATCTCCTTTGCACCGGAAGACATCAAAAAAATCATCGATAAATTTCCCTTCTACTCTGAATTTATCCTCGCGTCAAAAACCTATAGGGGGCAGGACTATGATGTCCACAACCCTTCGGTCTGGAACACCTTTATCTGCAATGCGGACGTGGATGAAGAAATGGTCTACCGGTTGACCAAGGCCGTGTTCGAGCATCAGGACTACATGGTCAAAATCCACCCCTTTGCAAGATTCACTACCCCGGAAAACGCAGCAAAACATGCGGTCATTCCCCTGCATCCCGGCGCAATCAGATACCTAAAGGAAAGGGGAGTGAACGTTCCCGATCGTCTGATTGCAAAATAGTGTAAGAGGATATCCTGTTACTAGAGCGTGGGCCCGATGCCCTTTCAAGGACTCGGGCTCACATCTACCGGGAGGCCCATGAAGATTAAACCTGTCTTCTTTGTCATATTCATTATCATGCTATCCTCCCTATCCTTCCCATGGGCCATGGCCCGCTCTATGCTCCTCGTTCGAGGACATGACAATCGACACATCCTTTTTCAAATGAACTTGCCCTATGAGGACACCTTTACCATCCGTTACATCCACTCGGTGGACCATGCTCCCGTCTTCGAGGTGTTTCGGGCCGTTAAAGGAAAAGGGCTGGTACTGGTGGAGACCTATTTTAAGATGTTCGGGGCCGGCATGGGGCATTGGGAGGGGCACGGCAAAATCGTTCAGGAGGGAAGATGGACAAAAATCAAGGACATCAACCAGCCCTTGGGTAGCTTTCTCCTGCGGGTCGGAGCGCCGGGGGTCGATCATACCATCCTTTATCATGGGGAGGAATGGAATCTTTCCGAGAAAGCTGCAGGTCTTCTGGTCGAAGTGATGATTGCGGAGAGGGATTATCCAACGGCACAGGACACCAAATAACCCAATCACCTGATTGATATGGAGAGACCGCCCTATGACTGACACAAAAGAACATCCCGCAGACGCTGAAGCGATCAGGTTGGATCCGAAACGCCGCCTGAGAGGATTCACGGCGATCTTTATCACGACGGCCGCAATCGTGCTCTCACTCTTCCAATTATACACAGCCGGAATCTCACCCCTGACGGCCATGTATCAACGCTCCGTCCACCTGGTACTGATCATGGTCCTTGCCTTTGCGCTGTATCCACCTGCAAAAGGGGCCTCCCGGAATCGCTTTGATGTCTATCTGGCCCTTGACTGGGTCCTGATTCTCGTCGCCTTCGCAATCGGCACCTACATCTGGGTGGAATTCGACGCCATTATCGAGCGACAGGGAGATTGGACACGAATGGACGTCTTTCTCGGCGTCGTGGCCGTGATCCTGGTCATGGAGGCCACGCGCCGGGCCATCGGGCTCTTCATGTCCGTCATTGCGTTGATCTTTCTGGTCTACGCCTATATGGGGCCCTATATGCCCGATCTCCTCGCTCATAAGGGATACACCGTCGAGCGCATCGCCACGACCCTCTACCTGACGACCGAGGGTATCTGGGGATTGCCGACAGGCGTGGCGGCCACCTTTGTCTTCGTCTTTGTCCTTTTCGGGGCCTTTCTGGAAAAATCGGGGGGCGGTGATTTCTTTATAGATCTTGCCTACAGCCTTACGGGACGGATGACCGGGGGGCCGGCAAAGACATCGGTTGTGGCAAGCGGCTTTATGGGTTCCGTTTCGGGTTCCGCCGTGGCAAATGTCGTCACCACCGGGTGCTTTACCATCCCCATGATGAAGCGGGTGGGTTACAAACCCCATGTGGCCGGGGCCATCGAGGCTGCGGCATCAACGGGTGGCCAGCTCATGCCGCCCATCATGGGGGCCGGGGCCTTCCTCATGGCCGAATTTACCAATACCTCCTATCTACATATCATCAAGATTGCCGTCATCCCGGCCCTGCTCTATTATCTCACTGTCCTCTTTTTCGTGCATTTCGAGGCCAAGAAGGAGGGGTTCAACCCATCGGCAAAAGAAGACCTCCCGCAGCTCTGGAAGACCCTGAAGGACGGACTTCACTTTCTCATACCGGTGGCTATCCTGATCTATGTCCTCGTCCGGAATTTCAGCCCCATGATGGCGGGATTTGTTGCGGTGGTCTCAACCTTTGCCGCCGCCATGGTGCGCAGGGCCACGCGCCTTTCCATAAAAGATATCTTCGGGGCGC